>DATKPZ010000130.1:0-3151 GCA_035523815.1 Alphaproteobacteria bacterium | reverse complement strand
TCCGAGATGAATACCCGGCTCGAGCCGCTGCGGAGCGCCGCTCTCGTCGCGACGAAAACTGTAGGTGATGAACGGCATTTCGCTCGCCGCGCGCACCAGGGCATAGGCGACGAGGTGCGTGAACGAAACTTTTTCGCCGCGCCCGGCGGCCTTGATCGCGCCATTGAGTTCCTTGCGCCGCGCATCGAGCACGTCGACCGGCAGCGTGCGAAAACTCGTCGCCGTCGGAATGGTGAGCGATTGCTCCATGTATCCGGTGAGCGCGGCAGCGGGTCCCTTGAGCGGTGTGAGCTTCGCTCCGGAAGGCGGCAGCGGCAGCGGGGGAACGTTAGAGGCCGGCGTCGCGCTGCGTTTGCGCGCACCATTTGCCTGCGTCGAGACATCGCTGCGCAAAATCAACCCGTTCGGCCCGGAACCGTGAATCGATGAAAGGTCGAGCTCGAGCTTGTTCGCAACGCGGCGCGCTTGCGGCGAGGCGGTGACGTCCGAGGTCTCTCGCGGGGCGCTGGGAGGCGGCGCCTTCGCCGGTGTCGTTTGCGTCGTTGCCGCACTTGTTGCGGCACCCGAATCGATCTCCGCCAATTTCGCGCCGACGGCGACGGTGTCGCCCGCTTTGCCGAACAACTGCGTGACGACGCCGGACGCGGTCGCGGGAACTTCGACGTCGACTTTGTCGGTCGTCACGTCGACGATCGTGTCGCCTTCGTTGACGCTTTGTCCCGGCTTCACGCGAAACTCGACGATCGAACCTTCGGTGACGGATTCGCCCATCTCGGGCAACGTGACCGCAACGATTTTGGGCTCCGGCTTTGCCTGGGACTTGCCGTTCGTTTTTGGCGGGGCGGCGGCGCCGTTGACCGCGGCGCCATTTTTCGACGTATCGATCTCCGCGAGCGTCGCGCCGACGGCGATCGTGTCGCCTTCTTTGCCGAAAAGCTGTTTGATGACGCCGGCAGCGGTTGCCGGCACCTCGACGTCGACCTTATCGGTGGTGACGTCGACCAGGGTGTCACCCTCGTTGACCGCATCACCGACACGCTTGCGCCACTCGACGATGGAGCCTTCGGTGACCGACTCGCCCATCTCGGGGAGGGTTACCTTGACCACCGGATCCGCCACGTTCCTTATTGTCTCCGTCCAGAAGGGGAAAATGAGAGCTTCCCCGCCATTTTAACCCCACCCTCGGGTCGACGGATACGACCAGGGAAGGGGCCCGCTCCTGGGGCCCGCCGCTCCAGCCCGGAGGCCGGCGGCGCGGGGTTTCGCACCTAGACGAGGTGCAGCACGCGAGCGATCAATAGGCTCGAGGTCGCGATGGCCACCCAAAGTATCGCGCCGAGCACCAGCGGCCGCACGCCGGCGGCGCGAATTCGCGCAATGTCCGTGCCGAGCCCCACGCCCGCGAGCGCGACGGTGATCGTAAAGAGCGCGAGTTCTTGCAGCGGCCCCTGAGCCGCCGCCGGAATGAGGCCGAGCGAGTTGAGTGCGGCGGCGAGAAGAAACCAGAGAATGAACCACGGAATGATAGCGCGCCAGTTGATCGCCTGCGCCCCCGCGCGCGCCTGCTGAATCTTTCGCCACCCATAAAAGAGCACGATCGGGATGATCAACGTGGTGCGCGTCAGCTTCACGATCACGGCATCACTGCCCGCATCGCGACCGTACGCGAACGCCGCGGCGACGACCGAGGACGTATCGTTGATTGCCGTTCCCGCCCACAGTCCGAACGACTGTTGGGAGAGCTGCATGACATGACCGAGCGCCGGAAAGACCAGCACGGCGACGACGTTGAATAAGAAGACGACGCCGAGCGAGTAGGCGATATCGGCTTGATCCGCTTCGATCACGCTCGCAACTGCCGCAATCGCGGAGCCCCCGCAAATCGCCGTGCCGATGCCGACGAGGCAGCGAATATCCCGATCGAGTCCGAGCGCGCGACCGACGACATAGGCAAGAACGAGTACGATGACGAGCGTGCCGAGCATCACCGGTAAAGACTGCGCGCCGCCTTGCACGATCTCGCTCAGGCTCAAGTGCGCGCCAAGCAACACGATCGACCACTGCAACAGCTGCTTACTCGCGAAAGCGATTCCGGGACGCATCGCCGGCGGCGGCGTGCGCACGCTTGCCAGCAGCGCGCCCAGCACGATGGCAAAGACCGGCGCCCCGACGATCGGCGCGACGCGCCCGAGTAACGCGGCGACGATCGCAACGGCTAGAGCGAGAAGCAAACCAACCATTAGGAAAGAAGAATGATCATGGTCATCACCCCGATGGGAATTTAGTCCCAGCCCGGTTTTTGGGGTCAGGAAGGCGCCGCCCTGGGTCCGAAGGCACGGGGGACGATGATGAACCGCCGTGAGTTTACCGGATTAGCCACCGGTGCAGCAGCGACGGCATCGGTCTCAGCTCATGCGGCGGCGCAAAGCGGGTTTGGCGCTCCCCATCCGCCGATCGTGCCCGAAAACGACCCTGCAATCACCGTGGATCGCCCGCAGTTGCGCCGCCCCGACGGCGTGGTGAACGCGTACGCCGCGGTTCCCAAGCAGGTCCGCGCAAACACGCCGGGCGTCGTGCTGGTGATGGCGATCTGGGGCGTGGACGATCAGCTGCGTGACACGGTCCGCCGCTTCGCCAAGGCCGGCTTTGCGTGCATCGCTCCCGACCTCTACTCGCGGATGGGAGCGCCGAGCGGCGACGGCAGCTCCAGCATTGAAACGTTCAAACCTTTCTCCGCGCAACTGCAGCGCAAGCAATACAACGGGGATCTGCGCGCCGCCGGGCTGAACTTGCTTTCGCGATCACCGAACTGCAAGCTCGGCGTCGCGGGATTTTCCACCGGCGGCCACCTTGCGCTGATTCAGGCCCTCGACAACAGCGACGTCTTCGATGCCGCCGCCCCGTTCTACGGCGCGATCAAAGACATCGACCCGACCGAGGTCCACGTTCCCGTCTGCGGGAGCTACGGCGAGAAAGACGTGAGCATCCCGGCCGAGGAGGTACGGGCCTGGCGCACCGCGCTGCGCGTCCCAAACGACATTCGCTTGTACGGCTCCGCCGGGCATGCATTTTTCGACGACACGCGAAGTTCATATGTGCCATCTGCCGCCGACGACGCGTGGAAGCGCGTTTTGGCCTTCTTTAAGGATCA
>DATKPZ010000129.1:0-11024 GCA_035523815.1 Alphaproteobacteria bacterium | reverse complement strand
TAGCGGGGGATGCCGCGCTCGCGCACGGCTTCGAGCAGCACGTGCGTCCCCAGAATGTCGGTGCGCAGAAATTGCTCGGGGTCGAGGATGGAGCGGTCGACATGGGTTTCGGCCGCGAAGTTCACGATTGCATCGACGCTGCTGCCGATCGCCTCGCGAACGGCTGACGGATCGCAAATGTCGCCATGGACGAATCGGTAGCGCGGATCGCTCTCGACGTCGCGCAGGTTGGCCGGATTGCCCGCGTAGGTCATGGCATCGAGATTGACGATCTCGAGCCCGGGCCGATCCCGCAGGGCGAGGCGGATGAAGTTCGACCCGATGAACCCCAGGCCGCCGGTGACTAACCAACGCATCGTTTTGACGTTCGGTATTTCCCCGGCGGCCCCTTAGGGTAGAGGTACGACCTCTTAGATCTGCTCGATCATCTTCCAGATCGCGTTGACCTGAGGACCCTCGTTGGACGCGTACGCGGTGCCGGTGTAATCCCACCAATCCCAGCAGCCCAGGGTGTTTCCGCTCGAGGGAATCGCCTGCGGGTAGAGCACGATGATGCTGTTGGTGTCCGCCCATTCATTGAGGCCGGAGTCTTTCACGAACGTGGTGCCGACGTAGTATTCGCCCTGCTCGCAGCCGTGCAGCGCAACGACGAGCTTACAGGCCGCCCCGCTCGCGCAGTTGGCCGGGACATAGATGTAGCCGGCCGAGTCCATCCCGGCGACGGCGTACGGCGCCTGGTTGAATTCGATGAGCGATCCCGAAAGGGTGCCGTTGTTTCGCGCGGTGAGCGTCCCGAAGAAATCGGTGAGGAACGCTTCTTCGGCGTCGAAGCCGCAGTTGATCAGGTAGTTCGAGTTGAGCGTGCCGCAGGCCGACGTCACGTCGGGCGTGACCCATCCGTGCTCGGCCGCGGTGGTGTAGTTCGTCGTGGCGCTCACGCCGTAGTGGGCGAGCATCGACTGCGAGTCTTTGACGACCGATTGTGAAACCACGGTGTCGTCTTTACCCGAGAAAATCCACGCTTTCGAACCACTCAGATTGCTGACCGCATCGAGATACCCGTCCTTGGCGGCGTTGTTCGTGTCGGTCTCGAGCGTGCTTAGCGGTGGAGCCTCGCCTTCGGACCAGTACTCGGTGCCCGAGCACGAGTAGAGCGCGTAGTCCGGCGAATAGGCCGGGCCGTAGACGAGCCCCCAAAACGCATCGGACGTGCCGAGCGCGCAGAAGAAGGGCGACCCCGCGAAGATGGCTTCTCCCTTGATGTTGGCGGAATACGTGAAGTGGAGCTGGGTGGCCATATCGGCCCCCGACGAGACGCCCGCGACGACCACGTCGCTGAGATTGACGTTATAGTGACCCAGGCTCGGCAGGCTGGAAGCGGCCGCATCACGGTGGACGGACGATTGGTTCGACGCCGATGGTAACGCCGAAGAACCGGACCCGGTACCGGAGCAGGCAGTTAGCGTAGCGGCCAGGCCGAGCGCGGCCGCGAAGGCGATGCGTTTCATGTGACCATCGTGGCACTCGCAAGCCCGGCGCCGGTAGACCCGAACGGATATGTCCGTTTAGCTGTCATCAGGGCAGCACGGCTGGACCCCTTCCGGCGGGCGTGATATACTCTCTCGGCTGCCCTTGACGGGCGGTCACTTTACTACGCCCGCCAGGGAAGGCAGGCGAATATGGCCTCACGACACGACCGCACCGCCACGAGGGCTCGCGGCCGCAGGCCAGCAAAAGGAGCATCCTGTGTCTGTAGTCACCATGCGCGAACTCCTCGAGGCCGGCGTCCACTTCGGGCATCAGACCCGTCGCTGGAACCCCAAGATGAAGCCCTTCATCTTCCAGGAGCGCAACGGCATTTACATCATCGATCTCGCCCTCACCGTGCAAAAGCTGCGTGAGACGTACGAAGCCGTCAAACAGATGGCCCGCGAGAAAAAAGTCATCCTCTACGTCGGCACCAAGAAGCAAGCGCAGGACGTCGTGCGCGAAGAAGCTGAGCGCGCGGGAACCTATTTCATCAACCAACGCTGGCTCGGCGGCACGCTGACCAACTTCTCGACGATTCAGAAGCGCATTGCGCGTCTGCGTGAACTCGAAGGCATGAAGATGCAAGGCGACTTCGATCGCCTGCCCAAGAAAGAAGTCGCGCAGCTCCAGGACGAAATGGCCAAGCTCGAGCGATTTCTCGGCGGCATCAAAGACATGCATCGTCTTCCCGACGCCGTGTTCATCGTCGACCCCAAGAAGGAACGCATCGCCGTTTTAGAAGCGCGCAAGCTGAAGATCCCGATCATCGCCGTGATCGACACCAACTGCGATCCGGACGAGATCGACTATCCGATTCCGGGCAACGACGACGCGATTCGCGCCGTCAAGCTGATGGTCAGCAAAATCTCCGATGCCATCATCGAAGGCAAGACGGAGAGCGAAAGCGCCTACGATACCGAGAACGCGTACGCGCAGCCGTACGCCGAAGAGGAGAGCTTCGAAGACGAAGCCCCCGTCACGATGGCGCAAGCCGAAGCCGCGCTGTAAGGAGAATCGGTGTCCACTTCAATGTCCTACCAACCAAAAGCTGACGAGATCAAAGCGCTGCGTGAAGAGACCAGCGCGCCGATGATGGACTGCCGCAAGGCGCTGGTCGAAGCAAACGGCGACGTTGCCAAGGCCAAGGCGCTCTTGCTCGAGCGCGGTGCGGCGCAGGCCGAGAAGAAGTCGGAGCGCTCCGCCAACGAAGGGCTGGTGGCCAGCTACATTCACTCCGGCGGAAAGATAGGCGTGCTCGTGGAGGTCAACAGCGAGACCGACTTCGTCGCGCGCAACCCGAAATTCGCCGAGCTGACGCGCGATATCGCGATGCACATCGCGGCGATGTCGCCGCTCTACCTCGACCGTGCGAGCGTGCCCGAGGATGTCGTGACCAAGGCGCGTGAGGAGTTCCGCGCCGCCGTGCCTGCCGGCAAGCCGCCCGAAGTTGCCGAGAAGATCGTCGAAGGCAAATTGAACAAATGGTACGAGGAACACGTTTTGCTCGACCAGCCGTTCGTCAAAGATGATTCGCTCTCGGTCAGCGATCTGATCAACGCGGCGGTCGGTTCACTCGGTGAGAAAATTCAGGTTCGCCGCTTCACGAAGTTCACGCTCGGAGAAAACTGACGCTCTTGGACGCAAGCGATAGTCGACCCAAGTACAACCGCATTCTCCTCAAAATCTCCGGCGAAGCGTTCGCCGGAACCGATACCGGCGTCGACGTCAACACGACGCGCGCCATGGCCGACCAAATCGCCGACGTCAGCCGTGCCGGGGTCTCCGTCGCCGTCGTTGTCGGCGGCGGGAACATCTGGCGCGGCAAAGTTCACGAAGAGGCGGGCATGGATCGCGCGACCGCTGACTACATGGGCATGCTCGCAACCGTGATCAATGCGCTCGCGCTGCAGGACGCGCTCGAACGGATGGGCGTGCCTTCGCGCGTGCAGACGGCGATCGCGATGCATCAAATCGCCGAGCCGTACATACGACGGCGCGCGATGCGGCATCTGGAAAAGGGACGCGTCGTGATCTTCGCGGCCGGCACCGGGAACCCGTACTTCACGACCGACACGACCGCGGCGCTCCGCGCCGTAGAAATCGGCGCCGACGCAATCCTCAAAGCTACCAAGGTGGACGGCATCTACAGCGCCGATCCGAAGAAGGACCCGGCCGCAACGCGGTTCGACCGCTTGGATTACATGGAGGTGTTGCAGCGCGGGCTCGAAGTCATGGATTCAACCGCAATGGCGCTATGCATGGACAACAAGCTTCCGATCATCGTGTTCGACATGACGGTTCCGGGGAACATTCGCCGCGTCGCCTTCGGCGAGCGGATCGGTACGATCGTCGAACGCGAATCGAACCTGAGCGTGGGAGGCGTGAGATAGACTGAGTATGGCCGACTTCTTCAAAGACACCGAATCAAAGATGACCAAGTGCGTCGATGCGACGCGCGGGGAGTTCGCGTCGATCCGCACGGGCCGCGCGACGCCTGCGCTGCTCGATCGCCTGCATGTCGAGGCCTACGGCTCGGCGGTTCCGCTCAAGCAGGTTGCGAGCATCAGCACTCCCGACGCGCGTACGCTCGTCATTCAAGCCTTCGACAAAGGCGTTGTCGGAGACATCCGCAAGGCCATCGAGAAGAGCGATCTCGGCATCACACCCAACATCGATGGAACCACCATCCGGCTGACCGTGCCGCCGCTCAACGAAGAGCGGCGCAAAGACCTCGTCAAGGTCATCAAAAAGAAGGCTGAAGACGGAAAGGTCGCCGTACGCAACGTGCGCCATAAAGCACACGACGATCTCAAGGATCAGCTCAAGAAGCACGAGATCACGGAAGACGACAACAAGCGGATGCAGGATCAGTTGCAGAAGCTGACCGATCGCTACGTCAAAGAGATCGACACGCTGGTCTCAGCCAAAGAAAAAGACATCATGGAAGTCTAGCGGCTTCCATGCCAGATACTATCGCCGACCTTACCCTCATGCCCGAAGTTCAGGCGCGCTCGCTCTTGATCGGACGCAACGTGCGTCTGCACGTGCTGGCGCCGGTCGGGCCGGCGCTCGGGGTCGGAACGCTCCGCGTGCTGCGCACGACCGAGCGCGAAGATTGCATCGACCTCGTGTGCGGATACGAGTCCTATGATCGCTTCGACTGAGCGCGCCGTTCCGCGGCACGTCGCGATCATCATGGACGGCAATCGCCGGTGGGCGCGCGAGCACGGCTTGCCCGCGCTCGAAGGTCATCGGCGCGGCATCATCGCCTTGCGCCGCGTGACGCAAGCGGCGAGTGACCTCGGCATCGAAATTGTGACCGTCTACGGCTTCTCGACCGAGAATTGGCGTCGCGATGCCGCCGAAATAGATTTTCTTTTCGATCTGTGCGTCTATTTTGCCAAGAGCGAGCTTGCCGAACTTCAGCGAAAGAACGTCTGCGTGCGGATTATCGGTGATTGGCAGGTCTTGCCCGAGCGCTCGCGCGAGGCCCTCGATTCGCTTGCGCAGGGAACCGCCGGCAACACCGGGCTGATCCTCAATCTCGCCGTGAACTACAGCTCGCGCAGCGAGCTCGAACGCGCAGTGCGCGCGATCGCAACCGAGGTTCGCCACGGAAAGCTTCTGCCCGAACAGATCGACGACGCGTTGATCTCCTCGTATCTTTACACGGCAGGCGTTCCCGACCCCGATTTGCTGATTCGACCGGGCGGCGAACAGCGGCTTTCCAATTTCTTGCTCTATCAGGCAGCCTATAGCGAACTCGTCATGAGCGACGTGTATTGGCCCGAGTTTTCGGGCGACCATCTGCGGCAGGCGGTGCGCGAGTTTGCCCAGCGTCAGCGGCGTTTCGGAGAATAGGTCACGAACATGCGCCGCGTCGTCGTCGGCTTCATTCTCGCCGCCGTCGGATTGACGCTGGTCGCGAACCTCTGGTCATTCGATCTCTTCGTGCTCGTGCTGGGCGTGATCATGCTCTACGAGCTCAACGCGCTCTGTGAGATCAAAGGACAGCCGCTCGAGTATCCGGTCGCGATCTTCGGCGTCGTCGCGTACATCGTGCTCGCGATGTTCGATCTGCTCCACAAGTGGGAGGGCGTGCTACTTGCCGGGATCACGATCGCGAGCTTTTCGATCGGCATGTACGGCGAACAGGTCGGCTACTTTGCCCGCACCGCGTATACACTGCTCGCCGTCCTGTACATCGGGAAACTGCTAACCTATTTCATCTTCTTGCGCTCGATTCCGCAGCTGGGTATCTGGTGGACCTATGACGTGGTGGTGCTGATCGCGCTGACCGACATCTGCGGCATGGTGGTCGGCTCGCTTATCGGACGGCACCAGCTCACGCGCATTTCACCGAAGAAAACGGTGGAAGGCTCCGTGGGAGCGTTGCTCATCGTTGCCGGCGTCGGCGCGGCTGCGGCGGCGTGGATTCCGCAATTGCACCTGTCCTGGTGGCAAGGGCTCGCGCTCGGAGTTGCGACGTCGATCGCGGCGCAGGCCGGCGATTTGGCCGAGTCGGCGCTCAAGCGCGACGCCGGCGTCAAAGACACGGGCCAGATCATTCAGGGTCACGGCGGCGTGCTGGACCGTTTCGACTCGTATCTTTTCGGCGGCATGGCCTTTTTCGGCACCCTGCATCTGCTTGGGGTGTTGGTCGTCCCGCAATGAAGCGCGTCGCGATTCTGGGATCGACCGGCTCGATCGGAACCCAAGCGCTCGACGTCATCGCGGCGCATCCCGGCCGCTTCGATGTCGTCGGACTCGCGGCGGGGCGGAACCTGGGGCTGCTGCACGAGCAATCCGAGCGCTTCCATCCGGACATCGTCTCGAGCGCACTGGACGGGCCGCCCGGCTTACGCCGCGTCGCGGTCGAGACGCGCCCCGACGTCGTGCTTGCGGCAACCGACGGCGCGGTCGCTTTCGACGCGGTCCTCGAGGCGATCGAGCGCGGCATCGACATCGCCGTGGCCAACAAAGAACTGATCGTGGCCGCGGGTGAGGTGATGCTGGAGGCGGCGGCGCGCAGCGGCAGCAAGCTGCTTCCGGTCGACTCCGAGCACAGCGCACTGTTCCAGTGCCTGGTGGGCGAGGACCCGGCCCGGGTCGCCGCGCTGGTCCTGACCGCCTCCGGGGGGCCGTTTCGCACGGCCGGCGCGGCCGAGATGGCCGAGGCGACGCTCGAGCGAGCGCTCGCGCATCCGACCTGGCGCATGGGTACCAAGAACACGATCGATTCCGCGACGATGATGAACAAAGGCCTCGAGGCCATCGAGGCCGCTCGTCTTTTTCATCAGCCCGGCGAGCGGGTGCTCATCGCCGTGCATCCGCAATCGATCGCCCACGGCTTCGTGGTCTTCACCGACGGCAGCGTCAAGGGTCAGCTCTGCGCTCCGGACATGCGCATCCCCATTGGGTACGCGCTAGCCTTCCCGGATCGGCTGGAGTCCCCCAATCCGGTCTCAGATCCGCTGCATATTCTGGGAGGACAACCGGAGGCGCCCGCTCTGCGTTATGACTTCGAGCGGCCGGACTTCGATCGTTTTCCATGCCTGCGCCTGGCGTACGAGGCGCTCGCTCGGGGCGGAACCGCTCCGGCGGTCCTTTCGGCCGCAAACGAAGTCGCCGTGCGGTCTTTTGTCGAAGGAAAGGTTCGGTTCGGTGAAATCGCGCGAATCATCGAAACCACACTGGAACGGGTGGCATACCGGGATGCAACACTCGCTCACATTCGGGAAGCAGATTCGGACGCGCGTCTCGCGGCCGCGGAGTATGTAGAGGACATCAGGTGTTGCTAGCAGTCATAACCCTCGTATCGATCGACAAGATCGTCACGTTCCTCGTGATGCTTTCGATTCTCATCGTCTTGCACGAGGGCGGCCACTTCATCGTCGCGCGGCGCAACGGCGTGCGCGTCAACGAGTTTGCGGTCGGCATGGGGCCCAAGCTGCTCGGCTGGGTGAGTCCGCGAAGCGGAACGCTCTACTCGCTACGGGCGCTGCCGATCGGCGGCTACTGCGCCATGGAAGGCGAGGACAACAAGACGACCGAGGCCGAGCAGCAGCGCGAGTTTCGCGACACCCAGGCTCCCTCGTCACAGAATTTTCAAGCCAAGACGCCGTGGCAGCGCCTGCTGATCGTCCTCGCCGGACCGGTCGCGAATTTCATTCTCGCCTACGTCATTCTGCTCGTCGGTGCGGTGGCGTTCGGGGTTCCGAGCGATCGCATCGATCGCGCGGTCGTCACCATGGTGTTGCAAGGCAGCCCGGCGGCGAAACACGGCCTGCAGCCGGGCGACCGGATCGTCGCGGTCGGCGTCGGCGGCAAAAATGTGACCGCTGCCAATGCGCTTGTTGATACGATTCATGCCTCGCTTGGGAAGACGATCGACGTGACCTACGACCGCAACGGCGTAGCCAAAACGATTCACGTCAAACCCGAACCCTGTCCGCAAAACGCGAAGATGGGTTGCATCGGGTTTTCGCCCGAGCCCGCGTTCGAGCGCGTCGCGCTGCCGGCCGCGATCTCTTACAGCGCGAGAGAATACGTCAGCGTTGCAGACCAGATGTTCTCGTCGCTCGGGCTGCTGGTGACGCAATTTACCAAATATGCGCCGCAACTTCGGGGACCGGTCGGCATGGGTCAGGTGGCCGGCGTCGTGCAAGATCTGGGTTGGGGGCCGTACTTCGCATTTGCGGCGACGATCTCGTTTGCGCTGGGCGTCTTCAACCTGCTGCCGATTCCCGCGCTCGACGGTGGACGCGCTGCCTTTATCGTCGCCGAGTTGTTGCGCGGGAAGCCGGTCGATCCCGATAAGGAAGCGCTGGTCCACATCGCCGGCTTCGCCGCGCTGATGGCCCTGATGCTCCTGGTTGCCTTCCACGACATCGCCCATATCGTCTCGGGCCAAGGAGTGCTCTAGTGATCCGGCTACGGCGCAAATCGAATCCGATCTTCTTGCAGAACAAGACCGGCAAATCCGACGCCAAGAGCGTGTGGATCGGCGGCGACAACCCGGTCGTGGTGCAATCCATGACCACGACCGACACCGCGGACGCCGATGCGACGCTGCAGCAAATCTACGCGCTCGCGATGGAAGGCTGCGAGGTCGTGCGCGTGACGGTGAAGGATCCGCCGGATGCCGCCGGCTTGCCCGCGATCGTCTATCGCTCGCCGGTTCCCATCGTTGCCGATATCCATTTCGATCACAAGATGGCGCTTGCCGCAATCGAAGCCGGCGTCGCGAAGCTGCGCTTGAATCCCGGCAATATTCGCGATCCGAAAAAGGTCGCCGAGGTCGTCACCGCCGCCAAGGCGCGCGAGATTCCGATTCGCGTGGGCGTGAACATGGGATCGCTCGCGCCGGATCTGGAGAAGACGCTCGGCCTTACGGCCGAAGCCATGGTCGAGTCGGCGCTGCGCCACGTCGACCTTCTCGAACAGCACGGCCACACCGACATCGCGATCTCGCTCAAAGCGCATGACGTGAACACGACGGTCGACGCGTACCGCTTGATGGACAAGCGTCTGCGTGAACGCGGGACCCCGTATCCGCTTCATCTCGGCATCACGGAAGCCGGACTTCTGCGCGACGGCACGATCAAGTCGTCGATCGGTTTGGGCATTCTGCTCTACGAAGGCATCGGTGATACGATTCGCGTTTCGCTGGCCGCCGATCCGGTCGAAGAAGTCCCCGTGTGCTGGTCGATTCTCAAGTCGCTGGGCCTTCGCGAGAAGGGCTTTGAGATCACGGCGTGTCCGTCGTGCGGCCGCGCGGAGATCTCCGTCCTCGAACTCGGTCGCGCGGTCGAAGCGATTGCCAAGGAATATAGCGCGCCCGTGAAGGTGGCCGTTATGGGGTGCGTGGTCAACGGGCCGGGCGAATCCAAGATGGCCGACGTCGGCGTCGCCGGCGGTAAGGGCAAGGGCGCGATCTATCGCGCCGGCGAGCTGGTCGGAACCTATCCTGAAGGCGAGCTACTCGGAATGTTGCGTTTGGAGATCGAGAAGGTGATCGCCGAAAAGTATCCGGACCACGCGAGCGAGATCACGAGTGCCGTGACATGACCTATCAAGCGCCGTCGGTCCGCCTGCTGGTTCTTGCGGCCCTCGTCGCGACGACGGCCTCGACGATGCTCGCCTTTTCGCGGCCGGTCGACATCATCGTCGACGGCCAACGGGTCGAGAGCGACGTGCCGCCGGTCTCGACGCCCGGGAACCATGTCTACGTTCCGGTTCGTTCGATCGCCGATGCGCTCGGCGCGCAGACGACGGTCGAGGGCGCCAACATCTACGTGGTTCGGGGGACGGAATCGCTGCGCTTGCGGGTTGACGATCGGCACGCATCGATCAACGGCATGCCCTTTACGCTCGTTCACGCGCCGTTTCGCGTGCGTGGGCGGGTGCTGATCGGCTTGCGCGCGATTGCGCGCGCCTTCGGTGTTCACGCCGCGTACAACGCGCGCACCGCGCGCGTCGATGTGATGACGCCGGGCATCGGAGAGGCGGCGCCGCCGCCCCCCGCTCAGACGCAATAGACGCCGCTCGCGCTACGCGATGCCCGCCAGGTTTATCCCGGTGCTCGAGATAGCCGCTTTCGCGCGCGATTCCGACTCGGCCCCGATCGCGAGGCACAGGTTCGTATCGGACTGAACGCTCGCGGGTTTCGGCATCATCTTTGCCGTGACGCCCGCGTCCCGCAGCGCCTTCCCGGCGATCATCGTGTCGGAATTCGAGTCGAAGTAGAGGATGATCTCGGAGATCGTCGTCATCGAGTCGCGACCGTCGCACGCAGCTCGTCGAGCTGCGCCTGAAGCGCGGCCTTCTCGGCGATTTCGTCGGCGATCGCTTCGGCTGTGGCTTTCGTCGTGTAGTTCATGACTTCGTCGAGCCGCGCAAAGAGCCCGGCAACGGTGTTGGTGATCCAGATGAGCACGCTGCATTCGGCGACGACGCAGATCGCGTGGAGCGCGACGCGATCGAGGCCCTCTTCAGGAAACACCGCTGAGGGAACGAAGAGGTCGAAGAGCAGATGGTGCACCGCGGTAAGTCCCGCGGAGACCACGATCGGGCGCCAATCGACGTAGCCGACCAGCATCGCGAAGACCGCGAAGAAGTACATGTGGTAGTCGATCTGCCAGTCGCCGTGTCCGGAGATGCCGCTGAGATCACCTCGTCCGGCGTAGACGAAGGCGATTGGCCCGAGCGTAATCGCGACGGCGATGATCGAGCGAAGTGCGATGCCGTCCTTCATCGTTCGCGCGCAAACGGTTGCGATAACCGCGACGGCGGCGAGAAATGCGACCGGACCTACCCAGGCATTGCGCGCGTTCAGCGCGACGACTGCGACTGCGAGGACGTGAAGCCAAATGATGATCGTATAAAGCTGCGTTGCGCGCGCGCGCATGCCTGCGAGGGTCACGAGAGTCTCCTTGTATAGTGCATAATCAATGCGGCCGATTTCTCGGCCGCACTGTTCGTGTGGTTGGGCG
>DATKPZ010000128.1:0-13582 GCA_035523815.1 Alphaproteobacteria bacterium | reverse complement strand
GAGCGAATCCGATACGAGTACTTCGATTTGCCGTCGACGTCCGACATGTCGTACTCTTCCTCGAGAATCGGCGGTTTATCGTAATGGATCAGCAAGCGCGCGTAAATGGCGCTCGGCTGATTTTTCACTCGCTCGACGGCGCTGAGGCTGGCGAATTCGGGGTGCGAGGCGTAGAGACGGATGCCGATGACGGTCATCACGACGACGAAAATGAAGATAGCCCAAGGGACGACGGTGGTGCGGCGGAACATGAAGGGCGTCCTTACGAATCCGGCGCAGCCGCTTCCTGGTCGAGCACGTGGTTGACAAGGCGGTCCGCGAGCTTGTTTTGGTTGCGCGGCACGTGTTTGATGTCGACGTGTTCGAAGCTGCGCAGCAACGTTTGCGCGCGGCGGTGGAGCGGCTGAAGGTCAGCATGTTTCACCCGGTATTCGCCGCGCATCTGCTTGACGACGAGTTCGGAATCCAAGCGCACCGAAAGGCGGCGGATGCCGCGCTGGGCGGCGCGCTCGAGGCCGATGCAGAGCGCGGTCCACTCGGCAACGTTGTTGGTCGCGGTGCCGAGGTAGCGCCCGACCTCATCGAGGACCGCACCGTCGGGACCAACGAGGACGGCGCCGCTGGCCGCCGGGCCCGGGTTCCCGCGCGAGCCGCCGTCCGCGAAAAGCGTCGCATCGGCGGGAAGTGCGTCGAAGAGGGTTGCCATCGTTTCGAGACCGTTCGGCGTTGGTATAATCGAGCCATGCGACACGTCTTACTGCGCGGCTTCGCCGCCCTTGCTCTCCTCACGCTGGCCCTTATCCCGAATGCGGCCTGGGCGGCGAGCACATTCTACGGTCTGACCGTTCACGTCTCCACCAATAACATCAAGGTGCAGGATCCGCGAACCAAGCAGACCTTGAGCTTCGAGATTCTGCCGAAATTCGATCAGATCTTCTCTGGTGACGGCAAGACCACGTATCAGATGAAGGACCTTCATAACGGTCAATACGTCGGCATCATCTACGATCAGAAGGCGCTGGGCATACGCCACGCCGACAAGATCTACATCATGAACAACGCCAACCAGCGCATCTCGGCTCAGTAACTCTACAGCGCCGAACGGAGAAACTGCACGATCGCCGGTACGAGCGCCGGGCTCAAGGGAAGCCCGGGCTTGGAGTAGGTCGCGATGTTCGCATCGCGGCCTTCCGGCGCATTCACCAAAATGTGATTCATGCCGTCGATCGTCACGACTTGAGCCTTGGGATCGCCCGCGGCAAGCAACTTCGCATCGACGTCGCTGACCTGTATGTCGGTCGTGCCGTGGACGATCAGCACCGGGATGTACAGCTTTGCAATCTCCGTGGCCGGATCGTAGCGATATTCCGAAATGAGATAGGGCTGGACGCTGGGCCGGAAGAGCGCGGCCAGAAGCGGATCCGGATCAGGAACGGTTTTGCCGGCGACCAGAGAGGCATCGATGCTTACGACTTCGTTGACGATATTCGGCGGATTGTTCGGATTGGCGCGGACCTGTTCGTCGAGGATCGTCGCCAAGTTGCGGCCCGCTCCCTCGAGTGAGACCAGCGCCTGCACGTGCGAATCTTGCTGCGCCGCGAGAATGCCGATCAGCGAGCCTTCGCTGTGGCCGATGATCGCGACGCCGTGAAAACGCGGATCGCGTTCGAGCCAGGCCGTGAGCGTGAGAGCATCGCTGACGTAATCATCGAAGCGCAGGTCGTCTTCGGCCTGGTGATCGATGCTGTCTCCGATGCCGCGTTTGTCGTAGCGCAGCGTCGCAATGCCCTGGGTTGCGAGATCCTCGGCAAGCTTCTTGTACGCGTCGCTGCGAAGCACGGAGCCGGCGTTCCCGTCGCGATCGGTCGGACCCGATCCGGCGATGATCAGCGCCACCGGAAATGGCCCGTTCCCGGAAGGCAGCGTCAGCGTTCCCGAGAGGACACCGGCGGAGATCGGCACGGTTACCGTTTCCTCATGCATGCCGGCGGCCCAAGCGGGCACAGCGATCAAGGCGAGCGCAACCGCGGCGACTGCCGCAAACGATCGATACAACGTCATTCCGATCTTCAAGGTTCGAGGACGACTTTGATGTAGCCGTCGCTTCGGGCGTCGAACTTCGCAAACGCATCCGGAGCATCACGGAGCGGCAATCGATGCGAGACGATCGAGCTCGGCTTGATTCGGCCGCTCACGATCAGATCGCGCAGCCGATCGTTGTAGTTCTCGTCGTCGTCGCGACCCATGCCGATGGTCACACCCTTCTTGAACAGCGATCCCCATGGGATCATGTACTCGCCGCGCTGCGCCGCGGCATCAGGTGCGTGCGGGTCGCTATCGAGAAAGACACCGATGATGCTCACGCGTCCCTTCGGCGCGACGAGACGCGCGAGGTCGGCGATGACGCTGGTAGGTTTTTCGACGGCATAATCGTTCGGGTCTCGAGCTTGAAACCCGATGGCGTCGACGCACACGGTCGCGCCGAGGTTCGCATCCTCGCCGCGCCACGCGATCCCGCTGCGCTCGCGGGCGATCTGTTCGAGGATCCGTTCCACCGCGTGCCCTTCGCGCATATCGACCGGCACCCCGCCCAGCTCGCCGGCTTTTTCGAGGCGTTCGGGAATCGCGTCTACCACGAACACCTGGCGAGCCCCGCGCACGAAGGCGCACATCAGCGTGAGCAAACCGATTGCACCCGCGCCGTAGATCACGACGATATCGCCCAGGTGGATATCGACGAGCTGGGTCGCATGAAAGGCCGTCGGAAGTGCGTCGGCGAGCAAGACGAAGTCGTGCTCCCAGCGATCGCCGGGTTCGCCCGGCAACCGCACGCAGTTTGCGTCACCGAACGGCACGCGCAAGAGTTTGGTCTGCGCGCCGGTGTAGCCGCCCATGCCGGGATAACCGTACGCCGCTCCGGCTTTTCCCGGGTTATTGGTGAGACACTGAGCTGAGAAGCCGTGGACGCAATTCGCGCAGAAACCGCAACAGATGTGGGTCGGCACGGTGACGCGGTCACCGGCGCGTACGTTTACGACCGCGTCGCCGACGCGTTCGACCACGCCGAGCGGCTCGTGCCCGATCACCATCGGGGAGCCGCTGCTCAGGCGCCCCTCGTACATGTGCAAGTCGGTGCCGCAGATCGCAGTCGAGGTCAGCCGCAGCAGCACGTCGGTGGGCTCGAGCATCCGCGGTTCCTCGATCGCCGCAATACTTATCTGCCGAGGCCCATTCAGCATTACCGCATCCACTGGCTCTCTCCTCAAACGAAGCTGCTTATAGAATACCTCGAAAGGCAAAATTCGACCGCGCTCTTAAACCTCGCCCTATGATGCGTTGCTTCGTTGCTCTCGTCGCGCTGCTCTTCGTGCCGCTTGCGGCCGGCGCTGCCGGCCTTCCCACCTCGAACCTCAACTGGCGCGAAACCGGCCCCGCAGCCGCAGGCGGCCGCGTGGCCGCCGTTGCGGGTTCAAACCGCAATCCCTCGCTCTATTATCTCGGCGCTGCCGGGGGAGGCGTTTGGAAGAGTACGGACGGCGGCGCCGCGTGGGCGCCGGTCTTCGATAAGGAAAGCGTCGGCGCGATCGGCGCGGTTGCCATCGATCCCAGCAACGACGACACCGTCTGGGTCGGAACGGGCGAGTCGAATCCGCGGAACGATGTAAGTTACGGCGACGGAGTCTACAAATCGAGCGACGGCGGAAAAACCTGGAGCAACATGGGCCTGCGCGGGACCAAATATATTTCGCGCATCTTGATCGATCCAACCGATTCGAATCACGTCATCGTCGGAGCGCTGGGCAACGTGTTCGCCGATTCGCCCGAGCGGGGCGCGTACGTCACCTTCGACGGCGGAAAGACCTGGAGCAAAACGCTCGACATCGGCCCGAGCAGCGGCGTGTCGGATCTCGCGATGAGCCCGCGCACGCCAAACGTCATCTATGCCGGTGTGTGGCAGTTTCAGCGGCGTCCGTGGACGTTTCGCAGCGGCGGCGATCGAGACGGCCTCTATCGCTCGGGCGACGGCGGCCGCACGTGGACGCGGCTTACCGGTCACGGTCTCCCGGCCGGCATTACCGGCCGCATCGGACTCGCCGTCGCGCCCAGCGACCCGAATCGCGTCTACGCATTGATCGAAGCCGCACACGGCATCCTTTGGCGTTCGGACGATGCCGGAGCGACGTGGACGCTCGTGAGTTCGAACACCTTGGTCGACCAACGGCCGTTCTATTTCTCGCACATCGAGGTCGACCCGAGCAACCCCGACCACGTAATCACCGCATCGACGGCTCTCGCCGAAAGCACGGACGGCGGCAGAACGTTCAAAGCGATCGCACGCGACGTGCACGGGGACTATCACGCGATTTGGATCGCGCCGAGCGATCCCAAGCGCATCATCGTCGGGGCGGACGGCGGGTATGCACTCACCGTCGACGGCGGCCACACGTGGACGTTCTCGATGAATCTCCCGATCGGTCAGTTCTACCGCGTTGGTCTGGGCAACGACAATCCGTACACCATCTGCGGCGGATTGCAGGACAACAACTCCTTCTGCGGACCGTCGAACTCGCTCGACACCGGCGGCAACACGAACGCCGATTGGTACGCGGTGGTCTACGACGATGACGGGCAATGGGCCATTCCCGACCCTCGCAATCCCGACGTCATCTGGTCCGACGGACAAGACGGCGCGCTCTTCATCTACAAACGGCGCACGCGCGAGTACACGTTCGCGCAACCATATCTCACCAGCGTCCAGCAAGACTACGACATTGCGACCAGTCCCTACCGGTTCAACTGGCAGTCGCCGATCGGATTTGCGCCGTGGGATCCACGCATCGCATGGTTCGGCGGCAACGTCGTCTTCCAAAGCACGAACGGCGGGTACAGTTGGCGCGCGATAAGCCCCGACCTCACGCGCAACGATAAGACGCATCAGCAGCCGGCGGGCGGCCCGATCACGCACGACGTCACGGGCGCCGAATATAGTGACACCATCTTGGACATCGAAGGCTCGCCGCTTTCGCGCGGCGAGATCTGGGTCGGCACCGACGACGGGCTCGTGCAGATGACGCGCGACGGCGGTGCGCATTGGCGCAACGTGACGCCGCCGGGCGCGAACGAGTACGGCCGGTTCGAAACGGTCGCGCCCTCGCCGCTCGAGCGCGGCACGGCTTACGCCGTCCAGGACGCGCACCTGATGGGTGACGCCGCACCGCACGTGTGGGTGACGCGTGATTACGGCGCGCATTGGCGTTCGATCGTGAACGGCTTACCGCACGATCTATGGACGCGTTCGATTCGTCCCGACACGCGCAATCCGGCGCTGGTGTATCTGGGCACCGAAGAAGGCGTGTGGGTCTCGTACGATCGCGGCGCGCAGTGGCAGAGCCTGCGCAACAACATGCCCGCCACCTCGATTCGCGACATTCGCATCCAGCCGCAGTTCGACGATCTCGTGCTCGCGACGCACGGGCGCTCGATCTGGGTGATGGACGACATTCGCCCGCTCCAAGACCTTCCGAAGGCGGTCGCGTCCGGAGCGTGGCTCTTCCCGCCGCGCACGTCGTACGAATACAATCTCACCACCAAGACCGAAGGCAACTACACGAACTACGCGGCCGAGAATCCGCCGTACGGCGTTCCGATCTCGTACTACCAAGCAACGCCGCAGGCGACCGCGCCGCAGATCACGATTCTCGACGCCGCCGGCCACACGGTTCGCACGCTGAACGGCACGAACGCGTCGGGTCTGAATCGCATCGTGTGGAACTTTACCACAGCGCCTCCCGTCAAATGGACCGGCGCAGCGAATCGCTACTTTCAAGGACCGGACGACGGCGCCATGGTCGTTCCGGGAACCTATGCGGCGCGCGTCTCGCTGAACGGGCGCACCTTTATGCAACGGTTTTCGGTCAAAGCCGATCCGCAGGCGACCGAAACACCGGCGCAAATGCAGCAGAGCTACGATGCTTTTGCGAAGTTGTATCGGCTGTATTCAAGCGTTGACGTGATGCTCGATCATCTCGACGCGCTGGGCAAGGCCTTGGATGCCGAATCCGCCCCGAGCGGGAGTTCCGCGGCTGCGGCGATCGAGCGCGCTCGCGCCGATCGCGCCGCCGTGATGGCCAAGCTCACGGCGAACTACACCAATAGCGAAGACTCGGTCTCGCGTCCCGGCGCACTGCGGGAGAATCTCGACGGCGCGCTCACGAGCCTGCAGTCGTTCCCAGTTCAGGGAATCATCACGCCCGCAGCCGCGCAGTTCTACGCTCGCATCGATGAGGAGTACCGCGCGGCACGCCGCGCGTACAACGACTATGGTGCGACGATTCCAGCGCTCAACCGCCAGCTGAACGGCGCGGGCCTGGCAAGCGTGCCGCTCCTGCCCGCCGAGAGGTAAGCTCGTCGTTCATAGGCGAGGACAATGGAAAGTATTGCTTCCATTGGCTTCGGCTAGAGCGTCTTCTGGATTAGCATAAACGGGTGGCGCCCGCGCGGCTCGGCTGCGCTGCGCCTTTTACTCGTCATGAAGGAGAGAGAGTCTTGTCTTCAAGCACGTGTCCTGTGCATCCCAAGGCCCGCGAGGGCCGGCTCAACCGCGACTGGTGGCCGGAGCAGCTTCGCCTGGGAATCTTGCGCCAACATTCCCCCAAGGCCGATCCGATGGGCGCGGACTTCGATTACGCCAAGGAATTCGCAAAACTCGATCTCGCGGCCGTAAAAAGCGACCTGCGCGCGCTCATGACCGACTCGCAGGACTGGTGGCCGGCGGACTTCGGCAATTACGGCCCGCTCTTCATTCGCATGGCATGGCACAGCGCCGGCACCTATCGCATCGCGGACGGGCGCGGCGGCGCGGGCGGAGGACAGCAGCGCTTTGCGCCGCTCAATAGCTGGCCGGACAACGTGAATTTGGACAAGGCTCGCCGGCTGCTCTGGCCGATCAAACAAAAATACGGGAAAAAGCTTTCGTGGGCCGACTTGCTGATTCTCACCGGCAACGTCGCACTGGAATCGATGGGCTTCAAGACGTTCGGCTTTGCCGGCGGCCGGCCCGATCAATGGGAGCCGGACGAATCGGTGTATTGGGGTGCGGAAGACACGTGGCTTGCCGACGAGCGCTACGCGGGCGAGCGGCTCCTCGAGAACCCGCTGGCGGCGGTGCAGATGGGCCTCATCTACGTGAATCCCGAGGGGCCAAACGGCAATCCCGATCCGCTCAAAGCCGCGGTCGACATTCGTGAAACGTTTGCTCGCATGGCGATGAACGACGAAGAAACGGTGGCGCTGATCGCGGGCGGCCACACCTTCGGAAAGACGCACGGCGCGGGCGATCCCTCGCACGTCGGGAACGATCCCGAGGGCGCGCACATCACGCAGCAAGGCCTCGGGTGGAAGAATGCGTTCGGCAAAGGGCACAGCGAGCACACGATCGGCGGCGGCCCCGAAGTGACCTGGACCACGACGCCGACGAAGTGGAGCAACAACTTCTTCGAGTCGTTGTTCAAAAACGAGTGGGAGTTGACCAAGAGTCCAGCCGGCGCCAAGCAGTGGGTCGCCAAGAACGGTGCAGCTCCCGTGCCCGACGCGCACGATCCGAACAAGCACCACAAACCAACCATGCTGACGACCGATCTCGCGCTGCGCTTCGATCCGATCTACGAAAAGATCTCACGCCGCTTTTACGAACATCCCGATCAATTCGCGGACGCGTTCGCGCGAGCATGGTTCAAACTCACGCACCGCGACATGGGTCCGCGGGCGCGCTATCTCGGCCCGGAGGTTCCCGCCGAAGTGCTCATTTGGCAGGATCCGGTGCCCGCAGTCGATCATCCGCTCGTCAACGCGAAGGACGTCGACGCGCTCAAAAAGCAGATTGCCGACTCAGGACTCTCGGTCTCGCAGCTCGTCTCGACGGCGTGGGCTTCGGCGTCCACTTTCCGCGGCTCCGACAAACGCGGCGGGGCGAACGGCGCGCGCCTTGCACTCGAGCCGCAAAAACAGTGGGAGGTCAACCGGCCCGCGCAGCTGGCAACCGTGCTCAAGACGCTCGAAGGCATCGCGAGCACGTTCAACGCCGCGCAATCCGGCGGCAAGAAAGTCTCGCTCGCCGATCTGATCGTGCTGGCGGGGAA
Source organism: Alphaproteobacteria bacterium (assembly GCA_035523815.1). Classification (GTDB taxonomy): domain Bacteria; phylum Vulcanimicrobiota; class Vulcanimicrobiia; order Vulcanimicrobiales; family Vulcanimicrobiaceae; genus Aquilonibacter. Next base: position 5,444 of record DATKPZ010000128.1, on the reverse strand, counting down.
CGTTGGTATCGAGCAGGCCGCGAAAAAGGCGGGATTTGACGTGACCGTGCCCTTTGCGCCGGGACGCACCGATGCGTCGCAAGCGCAAACCGACGTGGAATCGTTCGCCGTGCTCGAGCCCGTTGCCGACGGCTTCCGCAACTACCTCAAGCGCGACCCGGGGATTCCGACCGAGATGATGCTGGTCGACAAGGCGCAGCTGCTGAATCTCACGGCGCCCGAGATGACGGTGTTGGTCGGCGGCATGCGCGTGCTCGACACCAACGCCGACGGTTCCAAGCACGGTGTCTTTACCAAACGGCCCGGCGCCTTGACCAACGACTTCTTCGTCAACTTGCTCGACATGAGCGGCGAGTGGGCGGAATCGTCGAAGGACAAGCACGTGTTCGAACGCCACAACCGTAAGACGGGCGCCGTCGAGTGGACGGGCACGCGCGTCGATCTCATCTTCGGGTCCAACTCCGAACTGCGGGCGCTCGCAGAAGTCTACGGCGCCTCGGACGCGGGGCGTAAATTCGTCGACGACTTCGTCGCCGCATGGACCAAGGTGATGAACGCGGACCGGTACGATCTCCTAAAGTAGGGCCGGCGGCATAATATTCGGATAGCGCCGAGGCGGACGTGACGGCTAGGATGGGCCTATGAACAAGCATCACGTCTCCCTCGGCGCGGCCGTCTTGGCGGCCGCGCTCTGTGCGGCTCCCTTGTCCGCGCAGGTCACGATGCCCGCGAGCCAACCCAGCACCGCGAGCGCGCAAGACATCCAAATGTTGCGCGAAAACATTCGTTCGGACCGCAAGAAGATCATCGCCGCGAACATGAACCTGACGGCCGACGAGGCTGCCAAGTTTTGGCCGATCTACGACCAGTATCAAAAGGATCTCAACAAGATCGGCGACACGCGCTGGCAATTGATGAAAGAATACGCCACAAGCTATCCCAACGTGTCGACGAGCCAAGCGCAAGACTTCGTGACGCGCTCGACTCAAATCGACCGGCAGATGATTGCGCTACGGGAGCAATACGTCCCGATATTCGAAAAAGTGATCTCACCCAAGCAAGCCGCGCTGTGGTATCAGATCGACCGGCAGATCGACCTGTTGATCAACCTGCAGCTGGCGGGATTGCTGCCGCTTGTGGACCCGACGAAGTAACGCCGAGATCGGGGCGCGGAGCCAGCGCCCCGAGTGCGGAGATGTCCACGGCCGGCGAGTACCAGTACCCTTGCGCGTACGTGACGCCGATCTTCGAGAGAACCTCGAGTTGCTCGTTCGTCTCGACGCCCTCGGCGACCGTGTAGAGCGAGAAGGTGTGCGCCAGCGCGACGATGTTGCGCACGAGTTCCTCGATGCGCGTATCGTGCGCCACATGTTCGACGAACGAACGGTCGATCTTCAGACCGACCACCGGAAGCCGCTGAAGGTAGGCCAGTGACGAATAGCCGGTTCCAAAATCGTCGAGCACGAGTTGCACGCCGATTTCGCGCAACGCTTTCAGGTTCGCCGTCGCCTCTTCGCTGGGCATCATCATCGAGGTCTCGGTGATCTCGAGCTTGAGCCGGCTCGGCGATATTTCATGCTCCGCCAGGAGCTTTTCGATGCGCTCGGCGAGATCTTGATCCGAAAGCTCCGCCGTCGAGAGGTTCACCGCGACGCTCGTTTCCGGGAAAAGGCTGAAAAGGGTGGTGCAGTGCTGCACGACTTGCGGTAGCACCAGGGAATCGACTTCGTGCACGAGAGCGTGCGCCTCGGCGAACTGCATGAACTGGCCCGCCTCCACGATGCCGCCTCCCGGGTGATTCCAACGCACCAGCGCCTCGAATGAAGCGATCGCGCCGGTCGCGATGTTCACGATCGGTTGGTAATACGGCACCAACTCGCGGCGCTCGATCGCATGGCGTAGGCTCGTCTCGAGCTCGGCGTCCTCGGCGGCCTGCCGCCGCATCGCCTCGTCGAAGACGACGATCCGGCGCCGCCCACGGCGCTTTGCTTCGTTGACGGCGATGCCGGCATCGCGCAGAAGATCGTCCGGCTTGGTGTAGGTCGCGGCGGCAAACGCGATACCCACCGACGCGTTGGGGCGAATATTGCGTCCGCCGAGCACGAACGGCTGCGCGATCACTTCCAGCACATGCTCGGCTTTCTTCCATGCTGCGCGCTCATCGCCGTGGGCGACGAGAACGAATTCGTCGCCGCCGAGCGTTGCCAGCATATCCTCGCGGCCGTCGTCCGCTAAACGCCGAGCCATCAGGCGAAGGAGTTCGTCTCCGGCGAGGTGGCCGAGCGTCTCGTTGATGACGTTGAACCCGTCGAGATCGATAAACAGGACCGCACGGCGCGACCCATTCTCAGCCGGCGCCAACATTTCGGCGGTGCGCTCGAGAAACGCGGCGCGATTCGGAAGGCCGGTGAGTGCGTCGGTGTACGCGGCCTTGCGCAATTCGGCCGCTACGGTTTGCGCAAGCGCGATTTCGTTTTCGAGCCGCGCCTGCCGCAATTCCAAATCGATGGTTTCCTCGTTTGCGCGCCAGCGTTGCAGCAGCAGCGCGGCGATGATTGCGGCCAGACCCCAGATCACCACGATCAAGAGCGCCGCCGCGGTGACGTCTTGACGATTCGATGCAAACAAACCCGACGCATCGGACGAGAGGTGCAGGATCGCGCGGGAGCCGCGCAGAGGCACGCCGCGATCGATGCGCGAGGAGATGTCTTTGGGAAGGCTCGAGGTACCCAGGCGCCATCCGCCGTTGGCGCCGATCTGAATCCAAGCGATGTCGCCGCGCGCGACCGCGGCAACCATCATGGCCTTGTACCAGCGTTCCAGCGTGTCGACACTCGCCACGCCGGCCAAACGGCCATTGCGATAAAATGCCTGCACGACGCTGATGAAGCTGCGCCCATCCTCGGTGTACGGTCCGACGATGTCGCTTTTTCCCCGGCGAGCAACCGCCGACCGGTACCACTCCTGCGTTGCGTATTCGGTCGCCGCGTTCCGTTCGCTCGTAGCTTCGTACACCTCGACGCCGCCGCCCGGCAAACGCCGATCGAACGGCGTATATTCGCGGCTGCCGCTATGGACGTAATCGCTCACCAGCTCCGTGTGCGCATCGAACATATACGGCGCGAAGAACACGCCTAACCCGTAGACCTCCGGGTCTTGGTGTCCGCGGAACGTTTCGAGCGTTAACGTGCGAAGCAGCGCGCTATCGCCGCGAATATGTCCTAAGGTTTGTGCGCCCAAGGCGGCAAGCTCTTTGGCGCTGAGGAAGTAATCGTCGATGCGCTGTTGCATCTGCTGGAGGCGCAGCATCTGCATGGCTTCGAATTGACGGTCGCTCAGCGCGATCCGCGAGCGCGCGTTCCACACGACGAACGCCGTCGCTGCGAAAGCGGCGACTCCGAGAACGATCAGCCAGTACCACGGCCGCCGGTAGTGCTTCGCCTGTACCTCGGCCGCTACAGACGCCATGCCCCGTACTTCGCCGCCGCCTGCAAACCCACCACCCACCTCGTGTGGGCACCGGCTCTCATCCGCGCAATCCAGGACGATAAACAAAAACGAGGCACGAGGCCTCGTTTTTCCTTATGGTCGGGCTGACTGGATTCGAACCAGCGACCTCTTGACCCCCAGTCAAGCGCGCTAACCAAGCTGCGCTACAGCCCGATAGGTGCCGGAGAACCCTCGTTCGTCCGGCAGCGTTACTATTTTCGCTTTGCGCTTTTCTTTTTGCCGGAGGCCTTCTTCGCGCCGCTCGAACGTGCGCCGCCTACGGCATCTTTGAGCGATTTCCCCGCGACGAACGCAGGCACTTTTCGCGCGGCAATCTTGATCTTCTCACCCGTCTTAGGATTGCGTCCTTCGCGCGCCTTGCGACTGCGAACAACAAAGCTGCCGAATGGCGTCAACGCAACGCGGTCACCCTTCTGCAGCGCCGCCTTGATCTCTTCGAGGATCAAGTCGACGACTTCGCCGGCCTGGCGCTTCGAAAGCTCCACTTCGCCGGCGACGGTATCAATCAGATCGGCTTTCGTCAAACTCGATATCTCCTGTTGGCGGCCTCAAAAGCAAGGGATCGAACGCGGTGTGAGCCTGCCGCCAGGGAGGGGATATACGCAGGGCGCGGGCCCGGTCCTTTATTTTTCGACGTTTTGCGCGAGCGCGCGCAGCGCCAGCACGTAGGAGTGCTGGCCGAAGCCGGAGACGGCGCCAACGCACGCGGCCGCGGTAACACTGATACGGCGATGCGCTTCGCGACCCGCGATGTTTGAAAGATGCGCTTCAACGACTGGAATCTGCACCGACGAGATCGCGTCGGCAATCGCATAGGAATAGTGCGAGTACGCGCCCGGATTGATCACGACCCCGTCATACCGCGTGCGGGCATCGTGGATCGCATTGATGATCTCGCCTTCGCCGTTGTGTTGAACGCAATCCACGTTCATGCCCATCTCACGTGCCGCGGCAGCGATGAAATCGTTGAGTTCACCCAGCGTCATGCGACCGTAGATCTCGGGCTGACGTTCGCCGAGCAAATTGAGATTGGGCCCGTGAATGACCAGGACGCGCATGCCGAGTTGTTCTCAGGAGGAAAAGCCTGCGCCTTCGGCCGAGGAATGAAACCTCATGCCCGATCTCATCGTCAGCGCATCGGCGCCCCAAACCGGAATCGCCATCGCCGCCGCGATCACCACCGACCTGGTCGCCGAGATTCGCGGCCGCCACGATCTCTCACCGCTCGTCACCGCGGCCGTCGGCCGATTGACCACCGGCGCCGCGCTCTTGGGCATGGCCCTCAAAGGCAGCGAACGCATCACCCTGCAGATGTCGGGCGATGGCCCGGCACGCTCGATCGTCGCCGATGCATGGCTGCTCGAGCCCGAGGTGCTCGGGGCGCGTGGATATGCGGCAAATCCGCACGCCGATCTTCCGCTCAACGCGGCCGGCAAGTTCGACGTCGCGGGCGCGATCGGCTCGGGCTCGCTGCAAGTCACGAAGTCGTACGACGTCGGCCAGCCCTACGTCGGCGTCGTGCCCTTTTACTCGGGCGAGGTCGCCGAAGACCTCGCCTCCTACCTGGTCAACTCCGAGCAGATCCCAAGCGTGGTCGCGCTCGGCGTGCTGGCCAATCCGGATGGCGTGCGCGCGGCCGGCGGCGTGCTCGCACAAGTCCTTCCCGGCGCCGACGAACGCGCGATCGCGGCGCTCGAAGAGCGCGCGCTCGCGATGCCTCCGATCACGAAATTGATCAATGAGGGCGCCGATGCGCGAGCGCTCTTGCACGCGCTTGCGGGGACGCTCGAACTGCGCGCGTATCGCACGCTCGACCTGCGCTTTGCCTGTACGTGCACGCGCGAGAAGGTCGAATCCGCGCTGCTCGGGATGGGCGCCGACGAGCTGCGCTCGTTAGCCGCCGAACGCCCGGAGGCGGAAGCCTCGTGCGAATT
>DATKPZ010000127.1:0-4468 GCA_035523815.1 Alphaproteobacteria bacterium | reverse complement strand
CTCGCCGTATACTGCAGATAGGCCAGCTGAGCCCAGGCAAACGAAATCGTGCAGACGCCAAGGGCGAGCCTCGCGATTCGGCCAAGCATCGCCGAGCGCGCTGTCCGGTCGCCGGTTGCCGCATACACCGCAAGCGCGCCACAGACGACCGAGAGCTGTTCGAAGAAGTCGATATAGGAAACGAAGTTGAGCGGGGCGCTTGCGATGTCTTCAAAGCACGCGAGGGTGAATAGAGCAAAGACGAGGCCGAGAACGACCGACGCAAAGCGCGCGGTTCGAGGATAGATCAGCGCCAGGCCGCCGGTGACCAGCGCGGCTGTAATGGCCCAGGCGAGAACCGTCGCGAGGACCGGCCCCAGCGGGTGCAGGCGTTGCCACATTTCGGAACGCGGGCCGATCAGAGAGGCGATCCCAAAGAGGACCGCCGACACGCCAAAGACGATGCGCCCGTAGAACGCTGCTTTCATGCTGAAGCTAGCGCCGGACCTTCGAGGCCTGTGACTCCACGGATTCCTCCACAGCATCTGAGAGGGTCTCACCGCCGGTGTCGGTAAGCCGGGTCAGTTCCGATGTTTTTCGACCTTGCCGACCTCGAACGCTCCTTCGATCCGCAAACGCTCACGCGTGCGCGCGGTTACCTTGCGGGGAATCGCGTCACGAACGTGCGTCTTTCCGAACAGGGCGACGCCGCGAGCGCGAACGTTCAGGGCTCCGCCACGCGTCCGTACGCCGTGCGAATTGCCGTGCGCGATCGCGAGGGAACGCGGACGATCGAGAGCGATTGCTCGTGCCCCGATGGCCGCGCCTGCAAGCACGGCGCGGCGCTCGCGTTGATGCACACGAATCGCGGTGCAGAAGCAGGCGGTGCTTCCGACGGCGCGGTCGACGCGTGGACGCGGCGCATGCTCGAGACGGTTCACGACGTCACCACACCGGAGAACGCCGAGCGGCTCCTGTACGTGGTCGACGTTCCCGAGTCGCACGGCCTGCGTTCGATGCGCCTCGTGCCGTACGTGATGCCGCCGGCGGGAAGCAGCACGGCTCCACGCGAGTTCTCGTTTCTCAACGTGAAGAGTTCGCGTGCGCGCTTCATCACCGGCGTCGATGCCGCGGCCGGACGGCTCGTGAGCGCAAGTGGATTGCTCGGACTCGGGCAGGATCTCTCGCCGGCGATTCTCGCGATGCTGATCGAGCTGCTCGCAACGCGCGGACTGCTGCGCTGGCGCGATCCGTCGTCACCGCCGCTCGAGTACGCACCGCTCACCTCAGTCACCCTGGGCTGGCGAACCGATGAGGACGGATTGATTCGCGTGCATTTGATCGAGCACGCGCACGCCGTGCTGCTTCCCACGGCGCCGCTGTGGTACGTCGATCCCGCTGCGAACCGTGCGGGTCCCGTCGCGCTGAACGTTGCGCCCGAACTCGCGGCGACGATCGCTCGAGCACCGGCGCTTTCGCCCGCGCAAGCGCAGCGCGCGCAGATCGCGATGCATCGCCTCTTGCGCGAGCACGGGATTCAAGGACCCGCGCACGACCTTGCGCTGCAGATCGACGAGCGCACGCCACAGCCGGTCCTGCGTCTTTCTGCGGGCGATGGCGGACGCGCGGGCGGCGGCGTCGTCTTCGCCTACGGCGATCAGCTCGTGCCGCCCAGCGATCCGCGCGACACGATTCGCGCGGCGAACGGCGAGAACACGACGATTTGGCCGCGCGATCGCGCGTTCGAACGCCGCGCGCAGGATCGGCTTACGCAGCTCGATTTTCCTCCCTACGGCGAGGACGCATGGCTGCAGTTTCTCGAGCGCGATGCGCCGCGGCTGCGCGACGAAGCCTGGCGCATCGAAACGGCGCCGTCATTCCCATTTCGCATCGTCGAGGCGGGAGACGAGTGGAGCGCCGAAGTGTATGAAAGCGGCGCGGCCCAGTGGTTCGAGCTCGAACTTGGCATCGACGTCGACGGCACGCGCGTCTCACTCCTACCCGTGTTGATCGATGCGCTCGGGCGCAGCGGCCTCGATCTCGATGCGGACCCCGCGACGCTGGCGCGCCGCCAAACGCCGTTCGTCGGGCGAGTGCCGGGTGGCGGATACGTCGCGCTCCCGGTCGAGCGCGTGGCCCGCGTGCTGGCCACGCTCGGCGGACTGTTCGGCGATCGACGTAGCGAGCAAAAGGCGCGCGTGCGCGTACCGATGTTGCAAGCGGCATCGCTCGCGGCGGCAAACGGTATCGCGACCCGCTGGAACAACGCGCCGTCGATTCGCGCGATGCTCGATGATCTCGCCGCGTATGCGGAGCGCCCGATCGATATCCCCGATGCGTTCGCGGGCGAACTGCGTCCCTATCAGCGCGACGGCGTCGCGTGGTTGCAAACGCTGCGCGAACATCGCGCCGGCGGTATCCTTGCCGACGACATGGGCCTGGGAAAAACGGTCGAGGTGCTCGCGCATGTCGCGATCGAACGTGCCGCCGGCCGCCTCACGCATCCGGTGCTGGTCGTCTCGCCCACGAGCGTCGCGCCGAACTGGCGCGCGGAGATCGCGCGCTTTCTTCCCGGCGCGCGTGTTCTTGCGCTTACGGGCGCCGATCGTGCCGATCGCTTCGCGCAGATCGGTGATGCAACGTTCGTCCTCACCACGTACGCTCTGCTGTTGCGTGACGCCGACGCCTTGGCCGCGCTCGAGTGGTCGGTCGCCGTCCTTGATGAAGCCCAAGCGATCAAGAACCCGCGCTCGAAGGCTGCGCTCGCGGCCTCGCGGCTGAACGCGGCGCAACGTCTGGCGCTGACCGGTACGCCGATCGAGAATCACCTCGAAGAGCTGTGGTCGATATTCACCTACGCCGTGCCGGGTTTATTGCCCGAGCGCTCGCGCTTCACGCGGCTCTTCGGCACCCCAATCGAAAAGCACGGCGACACGAATCGCCGCGCCGCGCTGGCCGCGCGCATCAAGCCGTTCTTACTTCGTCGTACGAAGGAAGGCGTGGCCCAAGAACTGCCCGAGAAGACCGAGATCGTGCAGCGCGTGCCGCTGATCGGCCGCCAGCGCGACCTTTACGAGACGATTCGCCTCACGATGCACAAACGTGTGCGCGACGAGGTCGAGCGCCGTGGCCTCGCGCGCAGCCGCATCGTCGTGCTCGACGCTCTCCTCAAGCTGCGCCAAGTCTGCTGCGATCCTCGTCTCCTCAAGCTCGACGCAGCTGCCGGCGTGAACGAATCGCAAAAGCTCGACGCCTTACTCGAGATGCTCGAGAGCCTCGTCGACGATGGGCGGCGCATTTTGCTTTTCTCCCAATTCACCTCGATGCTCGATCTGATCGTCCCCGAATTGGGGAAGCGCAATCTGCCCTTCGTCGAGCTGCGCGGCGACACGCGCGATCGCGAAACTCCGGTCGCACGTTTCCAAAACGGGGACGTGCCGCTCTTCCTCATCAGCCTCAAGGCCGGTGGCACCGGTCTGAATCTGACGGCGGCCGACACGGTGATCCACTACGATCCATGGTGGAATCCCGCGGTAGAACGCCAGGCGACGGACCGCGCGCATCGCATCGGCCAAGAGCAGCACGTGTTCGTCTACAAGCTGATCGCCGAGGATACGGTCGAGGAACGCATCGTCGAACTTCAAGAACGCAAAGCCGCTCTGGCCGCGACGTTGTTCGAGGAGACCGCCGGCGCCCGCGTCGACCTCGACCTCGCGGACATCGACCGTCTCTTCGCCTAAGACAACGTCGCGCGCAAACCGGCCGCGTCGCGGCTGGGAGGGGCGCCGAACAGGCGCGCGTATTCGCGACTGAATTGCGAGGGGCTCTCGTATCCGACGCTAAACCCGACGCTTGCCACGTCGCCGGTTTTGGCCATGAGACGCGAGCGCGCTTCTTGCAACCGAATCTGCTTTTGGTATTGTAGCGGACTCATGTTCGTCGCCGCACGGAAATGACGGTGGAACGACGTCGGGCTCATGGCGGCGCGCTCCGCCAGATCCTCGATCCGAAAATTCTCCGCGTAATGTTCGCGGATCCAGCGTATCGTGTGACCGATCTTCGATAAGCGACTGTCGGCCAGCCCGATCTGACGCACGAGGCCACCTTGATCGCTGCAGAGCAGTCGCCAAATGATCTCGCGTTCGATCATCGGTCGTAGGATCGCGATGTCACTGGGCCGCTCGAGCAGACGTAAGAGCCGAACGAGCGGCTCCAAAAGCTCGGGCGTCGCTTGGCTCACGCCGATGGCGGCCGTCTCGTCGGTGCTTCGATCGCCGAGGTTCGCCTCGAGCAGAATCGAGGCGATGAGTTCGGGTTTGAGTGCGAGGGCCAGCGCGAGGTACGGCGCTTTCTCGCTCGCCTCGCTGATGCAGAACGTGATCGGAAGCTCGAGGGTCACGACGCTATATTGTCCAGCGCGCGCGTTGAACACGCGATCCGCCAGCACGATGCGCTTTGCCCCCTGGGCGACGATCGCAACCACCGGTTC
>DATKPZ010000126.1:0-4757 GCA_035523815.1 Alphaproteobacteria bacterium | reverse complement strand
GCTTCGGACGAATGCCCAGCGCATCGCGCAGATCGTCTCGTCGGAGCACGGCAAGGTCGTGACCGACGCGGCGGGCGAGGTGGCGCGCGCACTGGAGGTCGTCGATTACGCGTGCGCGCTCACGCAGATGACCAAGGGCGAGTTCAGCGAGAGCGTTTCGCGCAACGTCGATACCTATTCGATTCGCCAACCGCTGGGCGTCTGCGCGGGCATCACGCCGTTCAACTTTCCGATCATGGTGCCGGCGTGGATGTTCGCGATCGCGATCGCGTGCGGCAACACCTTCGTGCTCAAGCCTTCCGAACGCGATCCGTCGGCGTCGATTCTCGTCGCCGAGTGGTGGGCGCAGGCCGGTTTGCCCAAAGGCGTCTTCAACGTCGTGCACGGCGATAAGGTTGCCGTCGACGCCATTCTGACGCATCCCGGCATCGCGGCCGTAAGCTTCGTCGGCAGCACGCCGATTGCGAAGTACGTGTACGCAACGGCCGCCGCGAACGGCAAGCGCGTGCAAGCGCTGGGCGGAGCGAAAAATCACCTGGTCGTGATGCCGGATGCCGACATGGACGCCGCCGCCGATGCGCTCGTCTCGGCAGCGTACGGTTCCGCGGGCCAGCGTTGCATGGCCATTTCGGCCAGCGTCACGGTCGGCAACGCGCACGAAGCGCTGATCCCCAAGATTCGCGAGCGCATCGGGCGCTTGAAGATCGGACCGGGCGCGGATGCGAGCAACGACATGGGGCCGGTCGTAAGCGCGCAGGCGCGCGACCGCATTACCGACTACATCGCGCAAGGCGATCGTGCAGGCGCTTCGCTCGTCGAAGACGGCCGTAAGTTGCGGGTGAGCGGATGCGACGACGGATTCTGGGTCGGCCCGACGCTCTTCGATCGCGTCACGCCGGAGATGACGATCTACACCGACGAAATCTTCGGTCCGGTGCTCGTCAACGTGCGCGCGGAAGATCTGGACGAGGCGCTCGAGCTGGTCAACAGCAATCCCTACGGTAACGGCACCTCGATCTTCACACGTAACGGCGGCGCCGCGCACAAGTTTCAACGTGAAGTGCAAGCCGGCATGGTCGGCGTGAACGTCCCGATTCCGGTGCCGGTCGGCTACTATAGTTTCGGCGGCTGGAAGGCCTCGCTCTTCGGTGATTTGCACATCTACGGCGAAGACGGCTTCCGCTTTTACACGCGGGGCAAGGTCGTGACCGCGCGCTGGGACGAGAACACGGCGGGCGTCAACCTCGGATTTCCCTCGCACAAGTGACGATGCACGATACCGGACCGTCGATTCATAAGCCGCTCACCGATCTGGAAGTCAAGCTCGAAGCCAATCGATGTCTGTACTGCTACGACGCGCCGTGCATGCGAGCGTGTCCGACGCACATCGACGTCGCCTCGTTCATCGCAAAGATCGCGCAGGGGAATCTGCGCGGTAGCGCGCGCGACATCTTGAGCGCGAACCCGATGGGGGCGAGCTGCGCGCGCGTGTGCCCGACCAGCGAACTCTGCGAAGGCGCCTGCGTGTACGCAAAGGATGATTCGCCGATTCGCATTGGCGATTTGCAGCGCTTTGCGATCGACGCGCTGCAGCGCAGCGGCGAACAGCTCTTTACGCCGGGCCCGCCCAGCGGAAAGAAGGTCGCCATCGTCGGCGGCGGTCCGGCTGGGCTTTCGGCCGCGCGCGATCTGCGGCTGCGCGGCCATGCGGTGACGATCTACGAGATGCATGACCGGCTCGGCGGACTCAATACGTACGGAATCGTACCGTTCCGGCTTTCCAACGACGTCGCGCTGTGGGAAGCGGAGTACGTCGTACAACTGGGTGTCGACGTCGAGACCGGCGTTGAAGTCGGGGTCGACGTTCCCGTCGACGCGTTGCTGCAGGGGCATGATGCGGTGATACTCGCGTGCGGCATGGGTGACGTTCCCTCGCTCGCAATTGAAGGCGAGGACTATGCATGGGACGCGCTCGACTTCATCGAGCACGTCAAGACCGGACGCCGCATCGGCGAGCTCGGCGACCGCGTCGCGGTGATCGGCGCCGGCAACACCGCGATCGATGCACTGACCTGCGCGAAACGGCTCGGCGCCGAACGGGTGACGATGTACTATCGCCGCGGCGAAGAGCACATGACCGCCTACGACTTCGAGTATGCGTTCGCAAAGGACGAAGGCATCGAGTTTCGGTTCTATTGCGCGCCTGTGCGCATCAGCGATGGCGCCGTTACGTTCGTACGCACGGAACTTCGGGACGGCAAGGTCGTCGCGATCGGCGGAAGTGAATTCACCGAAACGGCAAGTGTCGTGATCAGTGCGATCGGTCAGTCGCGGCTCGAGCAAACGCTGGGCGCATTCGGCATTAAGACCGATAGCGGCGTCGTGCAGGTCGACGACGAACTGCAGACGACGCGGCCCGGCGTTTTTGCAGCCGGCGACTGCATCTATGCGAAGGGTGCGCGCGAGGCCATGGTCGTCGAGGCAGCCGAGCAAGGAAAGCTCGCTGCGCGCAGCGTCGATGCGTATCTGCGCGCGAAGGTGGTCGCCTAGCATGGCCGACCTGCGAAGCACGCTGGCCGGCATCGCGAGCCCGAATCCGTTTTGGCTCGCATCGGCGCCCCCGACCAACAGCGGCTATCAGGTGATGCGCGCCTTCGAGGCCGGCTGGGGCGGCGCGGTATGGAAGACGCTCGGCACGCCGATTACCAACGTCAGCTCACGCTTTGCCGGGCTCGACTACAAGCAAAACAAGATGCTCGCGATGAACAACATCGAGCTCATCACCGATCGTCCGCTCGATGAGAACTTGCGCGAGATCCGGGATTGCAAAAAGGCCTTTCCGGATCGCGCGATCGTCGTGTCGCTGATGGAAGTGTGCGAGCAGCACGCCTGGCACGAGCTGGTCAAGCGCGTGCAGGAGGAAGCGATCGACGGCTTCGAGCTCAACTTCGGCTGTCCGCACGGCATGAGCGAACGCGGGATGGGCGCGGCGGTCGGTCAGCATCCCGACCTGATCGAAGCGGTGACCGCCTGGGTCAAAGAAGTCGCGCGCGTCCCGGTCATCGTCAAACTCACGCCCAACATCACCGACGTTCGCGTGCCCGCGCGCGCCGCAGCCGCCGGCGGAGCCGATGCGGTGAGCATGATCAATACGATCAATAGCCTCATCGGCGTCGACCTCGAGTCCTGGAACCCGATTCCGCACGTTGACGGTAAGAGCTCGCACGGCGGATACTGCGGACCGGCGGTCAAGCCGATCGCGCTCAACATGGTGAACGAGTGCGCGCGCGACCCGCAGGTGAAGCTGCCGATCTCCGGGATCGGCGGCGTCGAGTTTTGGCAGGATGCGGTCGAGTTTTTGTTGCTCGGCGCGAGCAACGTGCAAGTCTGCACCGCCGTCATGCACCACGGATTTCGGATCGTCGAACAGCTCTGCGACGGCTTGAACACGTATCTCGACGAGCGTGGGCTCTCGTCGGTCGAAGCGCTCGTCGGCGCCGCCGCGAATCGGATCACGACCTGGGAGAATCTCAATCTCAACTATCAGATCGTCGCCCAGATCGATCAGGAAACGTGCATTCACTGCAGCAAGTGCTATATCGCCTGTGAGGATGCCGCGCATCAATGCATCGATCGCAAGGTCGTGGACGGGACGGCGATGTTGACGGTCGATCAGGATCATTGCGTCGGCTGTAACCTGTGCCTGATGGTCTGCCCGGTCGACGAGTGCATTACGATGCTGCAAGTCGACAACGGCCTCCCGCCCGAAACGTGGAAGGAACGTAGCGCCCGTATTTCCGTGTAAGGAGTCATATTGGGAACCGTAATCCGCGGCGGCACCGTCGTAACCGCCACCGATACCCAGCGTGCCGACGTGCTTATCGAAGGCGAGCGCATCACGATGCTTGCCGAATCGATTTCAGGCAATGGTCACACCACGATCGACGCGAGCGGCGCCTACGTCTTTCCGGGCGGCGTCGATCCGCACACGCATCTGGATATGCCCTTCGGCGGAACGATTACCGCCGATGATTTTGAGAGCGGTACGCGCGCCGCGCTGCTGGGCGGCACGACCACGGTGGTGGACTTCGCGCTGCATACGCGCGGCGACTCGCTGCACAACGCGCTGAAAACGTGGCACGGCAAGGCGAGCGGGAAGGCCTGCGGTGATTACGCCTTCCACCTCACGATCGCGGACGGCCGCGACGAGACCATGAACGAGATTCCGAAGATCATCGACGAGCAGGGCGTGAACTCGTTCAAGGTCTTCATGGCGTACAAGCACGTGCTCTACGTCGACGACGAGACGATCTTCAAGACGCTGCAGGCTTGCCGCGATGCGGGCGGCCTGGTGCAAGTGCATGCCGAGAACGGCGACGTGATCGAGGTGATCACCAAGCAGGCATTGGCGGAAGGCAAGACCGATCCGGTCTGGCACGCCCGCACCCGGCCCGTCGAGTGCGAGGGCGAGGCGACGCATCGTGCAATTCGCTTGGCGGAGATCGCCGGCGCGCCGCTCTACGTGGTGCACGTCTCGAGTGCGATGGCGGCCGACATGATCAGCGACGGGCGGAAGCGCGGCTTGCCGATTTACGGCGAAACCTGTCCGCAGTACCTGGTCTGCGACACCGAGGACTATCTGCGCCCGGATTTCGAGGGTGCGAAGTACGTGCTCTCGCCGCCGATTCGCGACAAGTGGAATCAGAGCGTCCTGCTGCGCAAGTTGAAGAATATGGAGTTGCACGCCTTCGGCTCCG
>DATKPZ010000125.1:0-5210 GCA_035523815.1 Alphaproteobacteria bacterium | reverse complement strand
GCGAGGTCATGACGCGCCCGATCCTCACGATGCTCTCGGGCCCCGCAGCCGGCGTTGCGGGTGCGCTGCTGTACGAGAATGTGACCGACGGCATCTTCCTCGAGGTGGGTGGTACCAGCACGGACTGCTGCGTGATTCGCGGCGGCCGTCCGCAAGTGCGCTCGGCGCGCATCGGCGGCCATCGCACGATGTTGCGCACCCTCGACTCGCGCACGCTGGGGATCGCAGGCGGGAGCATGGCGCGCGTCGGCGCGGCGGGAATCGTCGACGTCGGGCCGCGCTCCGCGCACATCGCCGGCGCGCGGTACGCCGCGTTTTGCGCCGAATCCGATTTCGCGCAAGCGCGCCTTGAGCGGTTTGCCCCATCGGCGCACGACCCGCCCGATTACCTGCGCTTCGCTCTGCGCGACGGCACGTACGCCACGGTGACGCCGACGTGCGCGAGCAATCTGCTGGGATACGTGCCCGCGCAGGCATTTGCGCGGGGTGACGCGGGTGCGGCGCGCGCGGCGTTCGCCCTCGTGGCGCAAGAATTTGGCGGCGATGCCGAGATGCATGCGCACCGTCTGCTCGAGCGCGCGGCGGAGAAAGTGCATGCGTGCATCGCGACGCTGATCGCCGAGTACCAACTTGACGGGGATACGCTCGAACTGGTCGGCGGCGGCGGCGCGGCGGCGGCCTTGGTACCGTTCGTTGCGAAGCAGTACGGATTTGCTCATCGGATCGCGCGCGATGCCGAGGTCATCTCGCCGATCGGCGTGGCGCTCGCGCTGGTTCGCGACATGGTCGAGCGAACGATCGTCGATCCGAGCGCGGAGGACATCGTGCAAATACGGCGCGAGGCGGCGGACCGCGTCATTGCCGCTGGTGCCGCGCCCGACCGGATCGAGGTCAGCGTCGAGATCGACGCGCAGCACAATCGCGTGCGTGCAACGGCGTCGGGAGCAACGGCGATGGTCGAGGCCGCGGCGGCGCCTGCGTTGTTGCACGTCGAACGGCGCGGCGAGGGCGCGCGCATCGTTGACGAACGGGGTGTCGTGCGCTTGACGCTGCCGCAAGCCAACGTGACGCAGACGACGGTGGCCGATCTGGACCGCGTGCTCGAGAGGACGATGGAGTCGGCGACGTCGTTCGGCGACGTGGGACGCGCGCTCCCGGAGCTTTACGTCCTGCATCGCGGTCACGTCGCCGATTTCAGCGGGCTTGGAAGTCTCGAGCAAGCGCGGGCGTTGGTGCGCGAGGAGGTCAGCGGCCGCGAGCCGGGCGAGGCGGTGACGATTCTGACGGTGAAGCGACTCGCGTAGAATGCCTCGTTCCTACCGTCTTGGCCGGCGTAAAGCCTCGGCAGATGAAACGCGTGCGCGGATCGTGACCGGTGCGCGCGAGCTCTTGCTCTCCGACGACGGATATCGCCGCTTCACCATGGACGCAATCGCCCGACACACCAACGTGGCGCGTATGACCGTGTATTACCAGTTTCAGTCGAAGACCGGACTCTTCGAGGCGCTGGCCGATGACATCGCCGAGCGCGGAAAAATCCGCGAAAACATCGAGCTTGCGTTCTCGCAATCCGATACGCGCAAGGGCTTGGGCGAATTGATCTCCGCGTTCGTGCACTTTTGGCTTGCCGACACCGACGTCATGCGCAAGCTCAACGCACTCTCCACGCTCGACCGTGAGTCGCATGCGGCGGAGCGCGACGCCTGGCGGCGCAAGGCGATCGAGACGATGATGGGGCGCCTGCAAAAGCAGTACGCGCTCTCACGAAAGACCGTGCGCCGCGGAACCGAAGCGTTGTACATGCTCACGAGCTTTTCGGCCTGCGAAGTGCTGGCGAGCCAGGGCCGGTCGGAGCGCGACATCGCCGCGCGAATCCGCGAACTCGTAGGGGAGACCCTCGATCTGGACTTGACAATTTAGCTAGACTGTAAGTATAAATATGCCATGACCGCATGGCTGATCGCGCTCCACGTCCTGGCCGCCGCTTTCTGGGTCGGCGCGAGTCTCACGCTCAAATTCGTCGTCGTCGCGGTGCGCCGCAGCGGCGTCGACGCAGCGTCGTTCATGCCGACCTTGATGTTCCGCTCGCGGCTTGCGCTCGCGCTCGGCATCGCCGGCGCGACGACGATTTTCTCCGGCCTGGGCGCGTTGTGGATCGTCTCGGGCGGCTTCAATCCCGCGTTCATGCGCAGCACGACGGGAATACTGATCAGCTGCGGCGCGGGCTGCGGAATCCTCGCCGTTATCACCGGAATCGGCACCGGCCGCCTGCAAGAAAAAGGCGCCCCGTTCGCCGCAGCGACCGGGACGCTCTTAGTGATTGCGCTCGTCTGTATGACGCTCGGCGCGCACGTCTAACCGCGCAAGGCGCTCGCCTCGTCCTTGCCGACCGTGCTGTGCGAACGGCTGTACGCAAAGTACACGATGAGGCCGAGCAGCATCCAGACGATGAAGGAAAATATCGGGAGCGGAAGGCCGAGAACGTAATTCACGTCGATGTTAAGACCGAGGGTCTTGGCCAACAGAGGCGACCAGATCGGCGCGAGAAACAGCAGACCCGAAAGAATCACGGAGATCACCGGAACGAGAAGCGGTCCTCCGGGGACTTGGTAACCGCTCGTTGAGGGATACCGTCTGCGCAGGATCGGCAGCGCGATCGATACGAGGACGAATGCGAAGAGCGTGCCGGTATTCGTCAGCTCGCCCAGGATGCTGATCGGAGTCAACGACCCGGCGATTGCGATCAGCAGCGTGAAGATGATCGTCGTGATCGACGGCGTCCGGAATTTTTTGTGGACTTTTGAGAAGAAGGCGGGCAAAAGACCGTCGCGCGACATCGCGAAGAAGACGCGCGTCTGTCCGAACATCATGACGAGTAACACCGTCGTCAAGCCCGCGATCGCGCCGAGAGCGATAATCGCTCCGGCCCACGGCATGCCGACTTGATCGATAGCGTACGCTACCGGCTGCGGCACGTTGAGATGGTTGTATGGAACGATGCCGGTAAGAATCGCCGCGACGATAATGTACAGGACGGTGCAAACCGCAAGGCTTCCGATGATGCCGATCGGCATGTCCTTCTTTGGATTGACCGATTCTTCGGCTGCGGTCGACACCGCGTCGAAGCCGATGTAGGCGAAAAAGACGAAGAATGCGCCGAAGAACGTTCCGCCAAGCGTATACGGAAAATAGGGCGACCAGTTTGCGCTATTTACGTGGCCGACACCGATTGCGATAAAGAAGAGCACGACGCAGACCTTGATCGCAACGATGACGTTATTGACAACCGCCGATTCACGCGTTCCGCGGTAGAGCAAAACGCCGATGAGACAGATGATGCCGAACGCGGGCAAATTCATGATTCCATGCATCGGCTCGCCCATGGGTCCCGTATCCCAAGGATTGTGCATCAGCGAGAGCGGGATCTGAAACCCCGTGATGTTCTTCACCACGGTGTAGAAGTATCCGGACCAGCCGACGCTGACCGTGGCCGCGCCGAGCGCGTACTCGAGCACCAGGTCCCAACCGATGATCCAGGCGATGAACTCGCCGAGCGAGGCGTAGGCGAACGTGTAAGCGCTACCGGCGATCGGGACGCGGCTCGCTACCTCCGAATAGCACAGCGCCGCGAAGGCGCTGACAAATCCGGCGACGATGAACGAGACCGTGAGGGACGGCCCGGTGTATTTGGCCGCGGCGACGCCGGTAAGGACGAAGATGCCGGTGCCGATAATGGCGCCGATACCCATCGCGATCAGCGAGACGGGACCGAGCGTCTTCTTCAGACTGTGGGAGTCGTCTTTGGTGTCGGCCAAGAGCCGCTCGAGCGGCTTCACACGTTGTAGCAGCATTACGGCAGCGGAATACTTGTCTTGACAGGCGTACCCCTGCGTGGTGGGTACCGCAGGGGCATATGACGTGCTGGTCATCGGCGGCGGCAACGCGGGATGTGCCGCAGCATTGGCCGCAGCGCGACATGGCGCGCGGACGCTCCTGATCGAGCGCTACGGGTTCCTCGGCGGCACCGCGACCGCGGCGATGGTCGGGCCGTGGATGACCTTTCACTCGGGGACGCAGCGGATCGTCGGCGGGATCGCTCAGGAAATGGTCGAGCGCTTGATGCGCCGCGGGGCCTCTCCCGGCCACATTGCCGACTCCTCCGACTACGTGCCGACGATCACCCCATTCGATCCGGAGATTCATAAGGCGCTGCTCTTCGAGATGATGCGCGAGTCCGGCGTCGAGCTGTTGTTGCACGCCTGGTTTCTCGCAACGCACGTCGAGGGAGAGCGCGTGGCCGGTGCGAGCGTCGCCACGGTCGGCGGCGGGCGCAGTTTTCGTGCGCGCGTGGTGATCGACGCAACCGCCGACGCGCACGTTGCCGCTTCGGCCGGCGTACCGACGCAAACGGGCGACGAGCGCGGACGCGTGCAACCGGCAAGCCTGATGTTTCGCCTAAGTCACGTCGATCTTTCGAAGACCGCGACCTACGTTCGCATGCACGCCGATCAGATGCGCACGTCGCTCAAGGCACACGAGCGCACCGCGCACGCGCTGACGGCGGTCGCCGGTCTGTACGAGCTCTGGGCACAGGCGCAGGAAGACGGCGTCGTGGACATTCCACGCGAGCTTGTCTCGTTTTTCATCTCGCCGTATCCCGATGAGGTGACGGTGAACATGACGCGCGTCACCGATATCGATCCGCTCGATCCGGTCGACCTGACCCGCGCCGAAGTCGAAGCACGTCTGCAGGTGATGCAGTTGCTCCGCTTCTTTCGCGAGCGCGTGCCGGGATTCGAAAACGCGCGTATCGCCGGAACGGGCACGCAAGTGGGCATTCGCGAATCGCGCCGTATCGAAGGGCGGTACACGCTGACCGCTGACGACGTGCTGCACGCGCGCCAGTTCCCCGATGCGATTGCGCGCAGCGCGTATCCGATCGACATTCACAATCCCTCGGGAAGCGGAACGACCACGCATCGACCTCCGCCCGGCGCCAGCTACGAGATTCCCTACCGCTGTCTCGTCCCGATCAATCGCGAGCAATTGCTCGTTGCCGGACGGTGCATCTCGACCACGCACGAGGCGCTCGCTTCGACGCGCCTGACGCCGACGGTGATGACGCTCGGCCAAGCGGCCGGCACGGCCGCGGCAATTGCCAGCGAACGCAGCGAGCTCGCCGCGGACGTCGATACCGATCTCTTACGCTC
>DATKPZ010000124.1:0-3228 GCA_035523815.1 Alphaproteobacteria bacterium | reverse complement strand
GGCTGCAGCAGTCCCCATGGGCCCACGCGGTTCGGTCCCGGTCGCAGCTGCATCCAACCGAGCACCTTACGCTCGGCGAGCATGGCGTAGGCGAACGTCGTTACGACGACCAGGAGCAAGATTGCCGACTTGACGAGAATGACGACCCAATCCGGAACGCTCGCGATCACGCTCATGCTTCCACCTCGACCCGGTCTTGCGCGTGGGCGCGAAGCGCCGAGGTCGTAGGATCGTGAGCTGCCGTTCCGCCGCCGTCCCAGAGCATTCGTGCTGCGAGCGCGCGGGCCTCATCGACCTTGCGTGCCAGGCCGCTGTGATAAAGCGCATCGCCGAACAACCCCGCGAACGCCTTTTGCGAACGCGCGATGACCGCGGCGTCGAGCTCCTCGATCGTCGGAAGCGTCAAATCGAATTGCTGCGCGAGTCCGATGAGCATCTCGAGATCCGAGAGCGCGCCCGCCGGCGCTGCGAGTGAAGCGTTGACCGGCAGAAGATCGCCGGTGATATTGATCGTCGTGCCGCTCTTTTCGAACGCGCCCTTTGCCGGCAAGACGAGTTGCGCAAGCTCGGCCGTCTCGGTCATGAAAAGCTCGCTCACGACGACGAAGTTCGACCGGTTCAACGCCGCTCGCGCGAGCTCCGGATCGAAGCCGTTGCGCACCGGGTTGACGCCGAAGAGCGAGAACACCGCGAGTTTTCCCTGCGCGGCGGCGTCGAGCATCATCGCGCCGTCCATGCCGCCGTCGATGGGCAGCAGGCCCATCGCCTCCGCGCCGCGCGCGTTGGGTTGCTCGCTTGCGATATAGGTCACGACGTCGCGCCCGTTCGAGGCATCCGCAAGCGCCTTGCCCAGATCCAAATCCACTCCGTCCCACAGGATCGCGATGCGCGCGTCCGCTGCGATACCGGCGATGGTCGCGGCCGCATCGCGTGCATTCACGTGATGGACCGGCGCGCCGTTGCGCTTGGCCTTGATCGCGCGCAGCCACATCACCGGCGCAAGTTCCGCCGGCGAGGAGAGGCCCGCAACCACGATCGCGTTCGCGCGCTCCAGCGCCGCATAGTCCCCGCCGTTCTTCCCGGGCGATGCTTGCCGCTGACGGCCGCCGCGCCAATCCAGATTGCGCACGCCGATCGCGCGGAAGACGTGCTGCAGCAGATACGCCTCCTCGTTCAAAAGACGCCCGCCGCCGATCGCACCCGCGTTCGTTCCCGCCGCGCGCAACTCGCGCGCCCAGATCATGAAGGCGTCGTCCCAGCCGATTTGGACGAAAGTACCGTCCTTCTTATAGAGGGGCTGCGTGATGCGTTCGGGCGAGGTATAGAAAGCGATGTTGTAGCGGCCCCGATCGCACAGCCAACTGTCGGAGTAACGATCGTCGTGCTCCAGCGACATCGTCCGCAGCGCCGTGCCAAGGCGCACGTCCGAGAATTGCTGGCAACCGACCGGGCACTGCGTGCAGGTCGTCTGCGTGCGCTTGAGATCCCACGGCCGCGATTTGAAACGATAAGTCTTCGACGTGAGGGCGCCGACCGGACAGATCTCGGTCACGTTGCCGGTAAAATGATGGCGATACGGCGCGTCGGTCGCGGTCGCGATGATGTCGTGGTGGCCGCGATCTTTGACGATCAACTGACGTTCGTCGGCAATGATGTCATCGAAGCGCACGCAGCGCTGACAGACGACGCAGCGCTCCTCGTCGAGCACGATGGTTGGTCCGAGATCGACGCCCTTGGGTTTGCTCTGCTTGGGATCGGCGACGTCGGAGCTGCCGCGTCCATAGGCCATCGCGTAGTCTTGCAGGTCGCACTCGCCGCCCTTGTCGCAGATCGGACAATCGAGCGGGTGATTCACCAGCAAAAGCTCGAGGATCATGCCGCGACCCGCGTCGACCTTCGCGTTGCGCGTGTGCACGACCATGCCGTCGGCGACGGGCGTGTTGCACGCGATCTGCAGCTTCGGCATGCCCTCGATCTCGACCAAACAGACGCGGCAGAGTCCGGCCGGCCCGAGTTTGGGATGATAGCAATAAACCGGAATCTCTTGCTTGACCGTCTTGGCGGCCTCAACCAGCAGCGTGCCCTTGGGCACTTCCACCGCCACGCCGTCGATCGTAAGTTTGACGAGTTGCGCGTCCGCGGTGCTCATGCTTTGACGGTTTCCTTCAGGAGACGAGCTTCGAATTGATCCCGGAAACGATTGAAGACCGAGAGGAGGAACGGCTCGATCGAATCGCCGAGCGCGCAGAGATTGAGGCCGGTGATCTCGTGACCCACGCGCGCGATCATCTCCAGATCGCTCGGCAGGCCGCGCCCTTCGACGAAGCGGTGAAGCACGCGTTCGAGCCAACTCCCACCTTCGCGGCAGGGCGTACACTGGCCGCACGACTCGTGGGTGTAGAAGCGAATCAGGTTGAACGCGGCTTTGACGAAATCAGTCGTGTCGTCGAAGACCGTGAACGCGCCCGAGCCCATCATCGAGCCGGCTTTGGCCATCGACTCGTAATCGTACGGAAGATCGAGATGCTCTTCGAAAATCGCGGCTGACGAACCGCCGCCGGGCTGCACCGCCATGAACGTTCGTCCGGGCCGCAAGCCGCCGCCGATCTCGATCAACTCGCGAACCGTCGTGCCGACCGGCACTTCGTAATTGCCCGGCTTCTGTACGTGACCGGAGATCGACACGATCTTGTAGCCTTTGCTGCGCTCGGTGCCGGCCGCGGCGAACCACTCCGGCCCGCGTTCGAGAATCGGCACGAGATACGCCAGTGTTTCCACGTTGTTGACGACCGTCGGAGCGCCGTAGAGGCCGGCGATCGCGGGGAAAGGCGGCTTGAGGCGCGGTTCGCCGCGCTTGCCTTCGAGCGAGTTGAGCAGGCCGGTCTCTTCGCCGCAGATGTAGGCGCCCGCACCGCGATGTACGGTGACTTCGAGATCGTAGCCCTTGCCGAAGAGGTTCTTGCCCACCATCCCCGCGGCGCGCGCTTCCTCGAGCGCCTTCATGAAGATCGCGTACCCGCGCTTGAATTCGCCGCGAATGTAGATGAACGCGTGGTGGCAGTTGATGCCGTATGCGCCGAGCAAGATGCCTTCCAGCACCAAGTGCGGCGTCTCTTCCAGCAGCATGTGATCTTTGAACGTGCCGGGTTCGGCCTCGTCGCAGTTGCAGACCAGATACCGCGGAAACACGTCTTTCGGGAGAAAACTCCACTTGCGTCCGGTTGGGAA
>DATKPZ010000123.1:0-3129 GCA_035523815.1 Alphaproteobacteria bacterium | reverse complement strand
AAGCTGCCGCCCAAAGAGAACATGTCGCTGGAACGCGCCATCGAGTTCATCGAAGACGACGAACTGGTCGAAGTGACGCCGCAGTCGATTCGCCTGCGCAAGCGCATTCTCGACGAGAGCGAGCGCCTCAAGCAGCGCCGCCGCGAAAAAACCAGCGTCTAGCGCGTAACGAGTTCGCGGACTTCTCCGCGAATGACCGGCGTCGCGGGCGGCGCGGGAAGCGGAGCCGGCGCCGTCGTCTTGATCGGCCGGCGCACCATGAGCAGCGGCAGGAACGTCGCGGCGATCGTCGCCACGGCGAAGAATTGGGTCGTGGTCATCGCGGCGAGGTTCGCCGCCTCGGCGCTCGCGATCGCGCTGAGCTGTCCGATCGCTTGCGATCCGTGCGCCATCACCGCCGCGGCAACGTCGATGCGGTGCATCGTAATCGTGCCCGCGATGCTGCTCAGCGCCGTATCGTAGTTCCGGTCGAGCAGGGTCGCTGCGTATGCCGAGCCGATCGAGGCGCCGATTTGCTGCATCAGGCGCGTGAGCGCGAGCGCCGAGGGCACGATCGCCGGCTCGATGCCGGCGAGCAGCACGACCGTCACCGGCACGAAGACGAAGGCCATGCCGATGCCGCCGAGGGCCTGCGTTACGACGAAGTTCCCGAACGTCGCATTGGTCGTCATATCGAAGGTCTGATACCACGTCGTGACGCCCATCACCAAGAGCCCGACCGACGAAACGAGCCGCAGATCCAGTTTCTTGTTCTGCACGATCCAGGTCGTGACGGGGTAGAGCAGCGCGAGCATCCCCGCGCGCACCATCAGCAGAAAGCCGGCCATGGTGGTGGTGAAATTCAGCGAAGTCTGCACGTATTGCGGCTGGATGAAGATCAGCGCGTACATCGTTGCGCCGATCGCGAAGAATACGATCGAGCACGACCACACGTTG
Organism: Alphaproteobacteria bacterium; assembly: GCA_035523815.1. Lineage (GTDB taxonomy): Bacteria > Vulcanimicrobiota > Vulcanimicrobiia > Vulcanimicrobiales > Vulcanimicrobiaceae > Aquilonibacter. The sequence goes on along the minus strand of DATKPZ010000123.1, from coordinate 2,193 downwards.
CGATCGCGAAAGACCCGCAGCGCGACGGCGGGGTTCTTGGTTCCCCACAACTCCCACGCTACGAACGACGCAAGCGCAATCACCGCAACGACCGTGCAAATCACGATCGTCGAATCGTCGAACCAGCCGTTGCGCTCCCCTTCGTCGAGGACGTACTGCATCGTCGCAAGGCCGGTTGCGAGCAGCCCCATGCCGATCGCGTCGACCGGTATGCGCTTTGGCGCATGCGGGTCGCGCACGAAGAGCAGCACGAGAATCGCGGCCGCGATTCCGGGTAACACATTGACGAAAAAGACCCAGCGCCAAGTGAGATCGTCGGTGAGGATACCGCCCAGCGTCGGCCCGATCGTCGGGCCGATGACGACGGCCAAAGCAAAGAGCGATTGACTCTTGCCGAGCTGCTCGGGCGGAAAGGTATCGCGAATGATCTGTTGCGCCGGCACCATCAGACCGCCGCCGAACGCGCCTTGCAGAAAGCGCAGGCCGATTTCCGTCGTCGTATCGTTGGCCAGGCCGCACAGGATCGAGACGAGCGTGAAGCCCATGATCGAGATGGCAAAGTAGCGTTTGCGGCCGAAGATCGATTGCAGCCACGGCGTGAGCGGAATCACGATCACGTTGGCGATGATGTAGGCCGTCACGAACCAGGCGCCTTCATCGGTGGAGGCGCCGAGCGCGCCGTCGATCGACGGCAGCGCGACGTTGACGATCGTCGTGTCGGCAAGCTGCATGACGGCGGCCAGCATGACGGCGGCAACAACGAATACACGGCGCGCGCCGTATTCGACGACGGTGGTCACGGGAAGTTCCTTTGTGGGTGGTGGTTAGGCGGTAGCTGCAGCCGGTTGCAGCAGCAGCAAGTCGGCGTTCTCGTCGGCGATCTGCCGGAAAACGCGCCAAGCGGCGCGTTCGGGGGCACGCAGCCCCAAAAGCCCCTCGACCGCCTGACCGTGGCAGGCGATGTCCGAGGCTGCGTAGATGAACCGGGCCCACGCGCTCTCCGTCCCCTCGGCCAAGGCCCGGCGATAGGAGGAGGTAACCTCGCTTGCCTGCTCCTGGAAGGAGGCCGAAAGGGCCGCAAGCGCAGCCGCGTGGGTGCGGATGGTGTTGAAGGACCGCCGGGCGTCTTGTGTGGCGCTAGACGGCTCCCGCTCGTCTATAGTAAAATACATCTTGTACAATAGAATAGTTCAAAGGTTGTTTTACTGTCAAGATGAGTCCTGAAATTTCCGAAGCCGCCGTTACCGCTCGCACGCACTGGTATCCAGACCGCGAGGACATCACCATTTACGGCATTCTGGCGGCGCTGAGCGATCCGACTCGCTTGACCATCGTCCAGCAACTGGCCGAACAGGAAGAGCGCTGCCCCTTCGACTTCCTCGACATCACCTCAAAGCAAAACCTCTCGCACCACTTCAAAGTGTTACGAGAGGCCGGCTTGATCATGTCGCGCTACGAGGGCCGTCAGAAGTTCATTTGGCTACGCCGCGATATCATCGACGACATGTTCCCGGGCTTGCTCGACGGCGTACTGAACGCGGTCGAGACCACATAGCCCGGGCCGTTACGGCTTCACCACCGCCCACAGACCTTTGACGCCGTTCCCTTTTTCCTGACCGGGAGCGGTGTCTTTTGCAAACAGATACAGCGGCTTGCCGTCATAGGCCCACTGCTTCTCGCCGTCCTTGCGGGTGATGATCGAAAATTTGCCCGACGCGGTGGAGCCGCTCGGCGCGAGCAGCGGCGGCCAAATATCCGCGCACGTGCCAATGCAATTCGACGTTCCCGCGGTGTCCTTGGCGAAGGTGTAGAGCGTCATACCGTGCTGATCGACCAGAACGCCTTTGGCGACGGTCGGCATCGTACTCGGCTTACCCATCGTTCCCATTGTCCCCATGGCGTCTGCCGACGCGCTTGCCGGACTTTGCGCCACGATGAGTGCTGCGATCGCAATACCCACGAGCACCCGCGCGAGACCGCGCATACGAAGTTGAGTCATACCGATCTCCTTTCGAGAGATAGCTTCTAAACGGTCGCCGGAACCTTGGGCGAGGCGTTGAACGTCAGCTCGCCCATGATGTCGTTGAAGCCGACGTTCACCGTGTCGCCGTCATTGATCTCGCCCGCGAGAATTTTGCGGCCGAGCGGCGTCTCGACTTCCTTCTGAATCGTTCGCTTGAGCGGGCGCGCGCC
>DATKPZ010000122.1:0-16383 GCA_035523815.1 Alphaproteobacteria bacterium | reverse complement strand
AAACCGTCGGGTGAGATAGTCCCACCACGTTGGCCCACATCGTTCTTGTACACAATCGCCACGGAGACGCCACCGAACGGAAGCGTTCCCGAAATGGCTCCAGTGCCTTCAGTCATCTTTACGGCGCTGATCCCAAATAACATTAGCGACAGGCGCTCTTGACCGGTGATCACCACGTCTAAGTCTTGATGCCCCTCGGTAAAGTCTGGGCTCTCACCATTGCCGGGGAAGCCCCGACCGCCATGGCAGCAATGACTGCAAGAACTTTACTCATGCTATCCCGCGTTCACCCGGAGCACGATCGCTCCTCGTCCTTCGACTTCGGCGCTTCCCGCCTACGCTCAGGATGACAAGGTGGGTGGGAGCGATGCGGGCTTCGGCATGAGTAGCGATCCGCCGAATGCGAGCACGCCGAAAATCGCGATCGCGACAAAGACGCTGACCAATCCATGCTGGTCGCCGATGCGCCCGAAGGCCGGCGCCGCGATTCCGCCGATAGTGTTGGCAAGTCCAAGCGTCATCCCCGAGGCGACGCCGATCGACTTCGGCAGATATTCCTGACCCAGCACGACCAATACGCCGGCCGAAAGCCCGAGCGAGACGCCGAAGAGGGCCGCGAGCACGATGGTTAACGCGGCGAGATGGAACGCCGCGCCGCTAAGCGCAATGGCGAGACCCAAAGCTGCGGTCAAAATCATCGACAGCGTGATCACGCGCCGGCGATCCAGCCGCTCGCCGAGCAATCCGCCGGCCATCGTGCCGATCGCGCCGCCACTGAGCAACGCAAAGAGCGTGAACGATTGGACGAAGGCATTCACGTGCACGACGCGCAGCACGAAGATCGGTGTGAACGTCACGGCGGCAAGGAACGTCGTCGAGCGCAGCGCGACCACGACCGACATAATCGAGAACCCGCGCCAATCGTTCTCTCCGGGCCGTTCACGATGCGCGCGATGCGCGCGCGCGCGCACCTCGTTGAATCGGGGAAGTTCGCGCACGACCAATGCCGCCACGATACACGCCGGAATCAACAGCAGCGCAACGCCGCGCAACCCGAAGGCGAGCATCAGCGGCGTGGCAAGGACCGGCCCCGCGGCGAACCCGATGTAACCGCCGACGGTGAAGAAGCTCATCCCGGCCGAGCGTTTGCGGCCCGCAAAATAATTCGAAAAGCGCGAGCCTTCGGGGTGAAAGGCGGCGACGGCGAAGCCCATCAGCATGGCGCCCGCGAGCATGAGCGGCATCGTCGGCGCAAGGCCCACGAGCGCGGTGCCCAACGCGGCGACCACGACGCCGGCCGGGATGACCCAGGCGGTCGGATATTTATCCGAGAGGTGCCCGAAGGCCAGTTGAACGGCCGACCCCAGCAGGTTCGAAGCCAGCACCAGCGTCGCCGCGACGGTCAGGCTCAGGTGGCGCTGGGTCACCAAAAAAGGGATCATGACCGGCAGCACGCCTTGGTTGAGATCCGTAAAGGCATGGGCGAGGGTCAGCAATCGCAGGCCCGCGCGATCCGTTGAGGGCATCGACGCGATCGGAGCGAGCGAGGGCGCGCTGGCGGTCATGCCGCTAGTCTCCCATAGCGATTTCCATAAGTCCAATACATAAATAGACTTGGTTTGATAAGATGAGTGCATACATGGAGTTACGACAGCTTCGGTCGGCGGTCGCAATCGCGCGGCGGCGCAGTTTTACCCTGGCGGCGGAGGACCTGACCCTTGCCCAGCCGGCCCTCTCCCAACAGATTGCCGCGCTCGAACACGAGCTCGGGGTACGACTCTTCGACCGATCCAACCGTCGGGTGAGCGTCACGGATGCCGGTCGCGCCTTCGTCGCGCGGGCCGAGCGTATTTTGGCGGACCTCGACGTCGCCGCCGAAGAGATGACCGCCTATGCGGGCGGCTTGCGCGGCCGGGTGCTGGTCGGGACCTATCAATCCTTCGCCGAGCATCTGCTGCCCAAGCTGCTCGGACGGTTCCACTCGGAGTATCCCCGGATCGAGGTGGCCATGCGCGAGGGTATGGCCGACTCGTTGCTGGCCGGGCTGGCGAGCGGGTCGGTCGACGTGTTTATCGGTGACCTCGCCGACGCCGGATTGCCGCCCGGCGACTATCGCGTGGAACCGCTCTACGACGATGAGCTGGTCATCGCGGTATCGGCACGGCACGCCCTCGCCGCCCGCTCGAACGTCCGCATCGAAGAATTGCGCGACGAGCCGTTCGTGATTTTTCGCCCCGGGTCGGCTACGACACATCGTTTGAATCGGCTGACGCGCGATGCCGGCTTCACGCCCCGCGTTGCATTCGAAAGCGAAGATTCGCTGACCGTGCGTTCGCTCGTCGCCGAGGGACTCGGCATCGCACTTTATCCTCGCATGATCGGCAACACGCCGGGACCGAACGTCGCGCTGCTCTCGATCGCGCCGGCGCGCATCATGCGCACGATGTCGCTCGTAACGCGCAGCGGCACCTATGGTCCGGCCGCGACTCGCTTCATCGATTTCATTCGTGCCGAGATGGTGCACCTCTAGTGCCCACCTTGAAATCCACCGAGCGAGCGATCACGTCGTGCGAGCGTTGTCCCGAACTGCGCGAGTACTGCGCCCAGGTTGCAAGTGAAAAGCGCCGCGCCTACGCCGGCCAAACCTATTGGGGCAAGCCGGTTCCCGCTTTCGGCGATCCAAATGCGCGATTGATGCTGGTCGGCCTGGCTCCGGGAGCGCACGGCAGCAACCGCACGGGTCGCATGTTCACGGGAGATGCGTCAGGCGACTTTCTCTATCCCGCGCTCTACCGCGCGGGCTTCGCGTCGCAACCGAACGCCGCTGACGTGGGCGACGGGCTGCGCCTGCACGATTGCATCATCACTGCCGCCGGCCGCTGCGCGCCGCCGAAAAACAAACCGACACCCCAACAACTTCGTAACTGTTTCCCGTACCTGCTCGAGGAATTCGACGCCCTTCCCGAATTGCGGGTCATGGTCGGGCTCGGCTCCATCGGCTTTGATGCCCTGCTCAAAGTGCTCCGCGAACGCGGCTTTACGTTCGCACTGCCGCCAGTCTTTGCACACGGTGCGGAGAGCGTTGCCTCCAATGGCTCGCGCCGCATTACGACGATCGCCTCCTATCATCCGAGCCGCCAAAACACCAACACCGGCAAGCTGACGACCGCGATGTTCGACGCGATTTTTACGAGGGCGAAGCAGTTGCTCCAGGCGACGGACTCGGCATGACGGGGCGCCCGCACATGTCCGTGAGTTGCGTCAACCCGTCTTTATAGGCGCGCACCTGCGTGCGCGGATCGGGACTCGGATCGCCAAAATCCTTGCGCGCATCTTGAAAGGCCTTCACGCGGATCTCCTCGCTCGGAGCGCGCACGACCACGATCGACGCCGGCGTGCCGTCGGCGTTGGCCTGGACGACCAGATCCGCGCCGTCGAGCGAGAGTTCGCGCACTTCGCACGAGCGCAGCGCATCGGGTGAGGTTTCTGGCGAGGGAGAGGCGTCACTCTGTCCGTGGCCGCCCGTGCAGCCCGCAAGCGCGATCAGCGCTACTGGAACGAGAGCGTTCGCCCGCACGAATCGACTGCTTTATCGGGAATCATCATTCCGCCGCTTCCACCAGGTTTGAACGACACGATCTTGAGCGGCGGCGCGTTGGTCGCCTCCGGCCCGTACGCCCGCTCCAAGTCCTTTTCCATGTCGTTCACGTCTTCCGGATTCTCTTTCGAGTCGACGATGTCAAACCGCTGGATCGCGCCGTTTTTGGCCCACAGGACACGGATCTGGATGCCGTTCGGATTCGTAAAAAGCTTTTCGCCGCATGATGGTCCCAGCGCCGTCCCCGCGTGCGCGGGCAGCGCAAGCAGACCGATCAGCGCGAGAAGTGCGCCGGCGGTCGCCACGCTGGTGACGAGTCGAAGGTTCACGGTTCGATTATTGGCCGCTTGGCTGCTGTGGCGCTGCACTTCGTAGGTAAAGATCTCGCAAGAGTGCCTCCGGAACGGGCGTGGGTGCGTCCATCATGACGTCGCGAGCAACCTGGTTCTTGGGGAAGGCGATAACCTCCCGGAGATTTTCTTCCCCGCAGGCGAGCATGACGATGCGATCGATTCCCAGCGCCATCCCGCCATGCGGCGGCGCCCCGTACTCGAGCGCCCGCACGAAGAATCCGAACCGCTCCTCGATCTGCTCGGCCGTCATCCCGAGCATCTCGAAGATTTTTCGCTGCAGCTCGGGCTTGTGAATGCGGATCGACCCCGAGCCAAGCTCCCAACCGTTGAGCACCATATCGTAGTGCTGCGCGCGCATCTTGGACGGGTCGGTGTCGATAAGATGCCACTGGTCATCTCCCGGCGAGGTGAACGGGTGGTGCGAGGGCACCGGCTTCCCGGTCGCTTCGTCGATTTCCAGGTACGGGAAATCCAGCACCCAGCAAAACGCGAAGACGTTCGGATCGCGCAGACCGCAGCGCTCCCCGACCAGGTTGCGCATTTTGCCGGCGACCGCGAGCGCGAGCGTGCGCTCATCGGCAAAGAGCAGGATCGCATCGCCGGTTTGGCTTCCGCTCGCCGCCCGCAGCTTGGCGACGTGCTCCTCCGAGATGAACTTCTGCGCCGAAGATTTGGTGCCATCGGCCCCGAGCGCGATCCACACCATGCCCTTGCCGCCGAATTGTTTGGCTTCCTCGGTCAGCGCGTCGAAATCGCGGCGCGATAAGCTCGCACCGCCCGGGTAGCGGAGCGTCACGATCGCGCCGCCGCTCTCGATCACCGACTTGAACACCACGAAGTCCGTGCCCGCGAAAACGTCGTTCACCTGGGCAAGCTCGAGGCCAAAGCGCAGATCCGGCTTGTCGACCCCGTATCGAGCGATCGCATCCTCGTGCTTGATCCGTGGGAACGCGGTCAACTCGACGTCGAGGCACCGCTTCCACACGTAACGGATGCACGACTCCATCACTTCGATCACTTCTTCTTGCGTGACGAAGGACATCTCGACGTCGACCTGCGTGAACTCGGGTTGCCGGTCGGCGCGTAGATCCTCGTCGCGCATGCAGCGCGCGATCTGCATGTACTTTCCGAATCCGGCAATCATCGTGATCTGCTTGAGCAGCTGCGGCGACTGCGGGAGCGCGTAGAACGTCCCTGGGTGCAGGCGCGCGGGCACGAGATAGTCGCGTGCGCCCTCCGGCGTGCTCTTGATCAGCATCGGCGTTTCGATCTCGATGAACTCGCGCTCGTCGAAATAGTCGCGCATCGCCTTGACGATATTGTGGCGCATCCGGATGTTTCGCTGCAGTCGAGGGCGACGCAGATCGAGATAGCGATACTCCAGGCGCAAACTCTCGTCGACATCGGCATCGATATTGATCTGGAACGGCGGAACCTGCGAGCGATTGAGAATTTCCAGCGACGAGACTCCGACCTCCACCGCGCCGGTCGCAAGGTTCTCGTTTTCGGTTCCGCTCGGCCTCGCGCGCACCGCGCCCTGCACGCGCAGGACGTCCTCGCTGCGCAAGTGCTCGGCCGACGCGAAATCGGACTGCTGCGGATCGAACACGATTTGCGTCACGCCGTCACGGTCGCGTAGATCGACGAAGATCAATCCGCCGTGATCGCGCCGCCGGTTCACCCACCCGTTCAGCTCGACGGTCTCGCCGACATTGCTCGCGCGCAGCGCGCCGCATCCAAATCGCTTAGCCAAGAGTGTGATCCTTCAGGGCATCCTTGACGCCGGAAACATAGTAATATTGTTGTACGAGTTCGCGAGCAAATTTCGAGCGCGATGAACGCGCGTCGAAATAGGAGAGCAAGCCGGGCATTCGTTCGAGCATACTGTGCAGGCCAAGCGAGACCGGCGTCATGCCTAAGTTGAGCCGCACGGCGAAATCAGGGTGTTTGCGATAGAAGCGCACCGTCGAGCGGCCGGCCAGCCGCATCTTCTCTTTCTGATCGTCGTGCGGCACGTCCTGACAATGATAATTGACGGCATTCGGCTCGTAGAGAATCGTCACACCCGCGCGCTCCAGGCGATACCCGAGCTCGAGATCCTCGTGACCATATCCGGTGAAACTCTCGTCGAAGCGGCCGACGCGGATTAGGTCTTCGCGGCGTACCGAGGCGTTGCCGGTGAGAAAATAGAGCCACGGCAGCTTCTTGCGCGTGGGCTTGTGGAGCGCGCGGCGCTCGCTTGGGTGATCGCGCTTGTACGCGTAGTCCTCGAAGTCTTTGACTTGCACTTCCAGGCCGACAACCGCGACGTTGCGCTGCGCGCGGTGGTGACGCAAGTGTTGAGAGAGCAGATCGGGCGACGCGAAAATATCCGAGTCGTTGAAAAGCACGATCTCGCCTTGCGCGGCGTCGATGCCTGCGTTGCGCGCGGCGGCGCGACCCGAATAGGCGCCCGGAAGGTGGCGAAGATTCGGGTGCACGGCGCGCATCGTCGCGAGAAACTCCGCCGTTCCGTCGGTCGAATTCGAATCGCAGATGAGCACTTCGAACTCACTCGGCGCAAGATCTTGCGCGAGCAACGTCGGGAGTACGTGTGCGAGCGTCTCCAAGCGGTTGTACGTAGGGACGACGACGGAAATCTCAGGCATCGATCAATTCTCGAACACCGCGGACGATCTGCGCGCGAAACGTCGCGAGCGCGGCGTCGTCCTCGGATCCCGGCTTGCGCACCAGCACGCTCGGAACGCCGTAGGGCGCCCATTCTTGCGAGTTGAGCCGGAAGTAGCGATGTTCGAAAGCGACCAGCGTGGGCCTGCGCACGGCGCTTGCGACATGGGTCGCACCCGTGTCAACGGTCACGACGCAGCACGCTCGTTCGAAAAGCGCAACCCAGCGATGAAACGGGAGCGACCGCGAGACCGCATGCCCGCGCGCCTCGAATTCGGGCGCGTAGCCGTCGCACTCAGCCGCGCAGCTCACGACGAGCGGGGGGGCCAGTCCGGCGAGATCGTCGGCGAGGCGCAACGTGCTCTCGAGCGTGCTGCCGTTCGCGAACCACCGCTGGCCCACATGAAGCACGATCGGCTCCGGCGGAAGTTGTGCGACCGCCTCGCGGTCTTCATCCGTGACGTCGAGACGCAAGGCTGAGACCCGCGTTGTCGCCCCGCCGAGCGCGACCAGCTCCAGCAGCTGATCGACCTCGTGGGGCACCACGCGACCAGGGTCGCGTTCGCACAGCTCGGGATCCGCCGGACTGATCATGAGGCGATTGAGCGAGAGCGGCGCCGTGAGCCGCGCGAGCCACCGCCGCGTGTAGGTGTACCCGACGCGCACGCGCGCGCGCGTCGCACCGACGAGACCGATGTCGGTGGAACGCGGTGCAAGCGCGATCGCCAGATCGTACCCGCGAAAGCGCGCGCCGAAAGCTTCGCCGCGAATCTCGCGCGGCAGATCGATCAGCTCGTCGAAGTCGGTGTTGCGTTCGACCGCGACGCGATTGTACGGACTCGTGATCATCGTTATGTGCGCGCCGGGAAACGAGGCCCGTACGGTCGCGATCGCCGGCGTCGAGAGGATCAGATCGCCGATCCGATCGGTCCGCGACAGCAGAATTTTCATCCGCGCAGCGTCTTCTCCAGCTCATCGAAATACGCCATGCTCGCGAGCCGGCGCGCGGCACCGAGTTCGCGATTGGACAGCGCGCGGTCGCCGGAGAGATCGCCAACGCGCCTGCGCAGCGTCTGCTCCGCCCGTTCGCTGCCGAGCAAGCTATGCCAGGTCCGCTGCACGGGATTGTTGCCGGTAGCCAAGTAGGTGCGCCAATGCGGATGAATAACCGCGAGCTGCACCGCGGTGCGCGCTTGCGCGCGGGCCTGCGCGATCATCTTCTCGACGTTCCCGCTGCGCGGACGGGGCTTATAGTGATAGACCAGCGCCTTGGGATTGAAGACCGCGCGCACACCGCGCGCGCGCAGGCGCAGGCCGACGTCGATATCTTCCCATCCGTATTCCGAGAACGACTCGTTGAAGCCGCCGATCGACCGAATGGTCTCGAGCGGCACCGACACGTTGGTCGTCCAAAAGAAGTTGCCGCTGTAGTCCTTGATGCTCCAGATCGGAACCGGAAGCTCGTCGAAGCTTTCGACGTTGATCGCGCCGCCGCGTACGATCGATGCCGGCGCGCCGTCGTGCGAACGCAGATGCTCTTCTACGAAGTTCGGCAGCGGCAGCACGTCGTCGTCGATGAAGATGATGCGCTCGCCGCTCGCTCGCGCGATGCCCGCGTTGCGCCCCTTGGCCAGGCCGCTATTGGCCTGATCGATCACCTCGAAGGCGCAGGTTGCCCGCGCGCGCGCTCGAGCGATCACCTCGGGCGTGGCATCGGTCGACCCGTCGTTGACCAGCACCACCTCGTACGCATTCGCATCGACGGTTTGCTCGAAGCAGGCGTCGAGCACCCGCTCGAGCAGCGCCGCGCGATTATAGGTGCACAGTTGTATCGTAGCGCGCATCGCCACAGGATTCGATACCCTGGCTCCCGGCTCCGGGCGCTTTTGTCTCTTATCGAATTCCGAGCTCAGCGCGAATCGAATCGATCAGGACGGCAGGCCGGCCGTAGTATGAATACGGCTCCCAAAAACACGTCGTCCGCTCTGGTAGAAGCTGCCACGACAGGACACTGGTTTCAATGCGGACGGGCGAACTGATGCGACGGCTGCTCGTCTGCAATCGAAGCATCAGCCAGTAGCTGCAGAGAGGATTGCCTCCTGCATAGAGCCGCGCCGTTGACTGGCGAATGCACGGTCCGCCCGCGGTCGTGTAAAGGCACGCGAGTTCCTGGGGATTGACCTTAAGGCCCTCATCCGTCATTTGCCACTGTGCGGCATACGCCGAGGCGCCGGGTGGGTATTGCGCCTGAATCCGCGCGAAATATCGGCGTGCCAAATTTCCAAATACGATCGGCGAAAGCAAACTGAAGAGCAGCTCCAAAGTTATGAGGACGGCAAAGGCGAACCCAAGGAACCGCATGGCCTTTGACCTATAGTCAGGGATTGCTTTCACGCCGGCGACTACTGCGAGATATCGCTGACGATGGCTTCTGATTCCGCGTCGACACCCAGACGGGCTCGGCACTTCCGGAAGCTACCGATGGTCCGTTCGTCCAATATGCTGCGGTGTATGTAGAGACTGCACTCGGATCAGGCAGAGAACGCGACGCAGTAAGCGCATCGAGTGACGACGCTGTTGCGGCGTGAGCGCGGTTCGGACGTAGACATGTGCATCCTCCATACCCGAAAGGTTGCTGCAGATGCGGTATGCGCGGAGGAACGGGGGGCGTCCTTCTAGTTCTGGCGAGCTCGGTCTAGGGCAACCAACGGTGTGAGCGTTAACATGACAGCGATTATGCGTTCAACATCGAGGTTGGCAATGCAGGCGTAGTCGCGGCAGTTTTCCTTCGTATCGCCGGCATGGCACGGATAACTCGCCCGGACAACCTCGGTGTGCGCGCCGAGCGGCGCCCAGCGCTCGGGAAAATCGCTCTGAAACGGAAAGATGCCGACGGTCGGCGCGCCTACCGCAGCCGCGACGTGCATCGTGCCGGTGGTGATGCCCACGAAGGCGCGTGCGCGTTGGGCGAGCGCACCGAAAGCGCCGATGCCGACCTTGCCGGCAATATCCACGACTCGCTCATCCTGCGCTTGCGAGCGGATCGCGGCATTGACGGCGGCGTCGTTCTTCGCACCGCTGAGCAACACCGTCGTTTCGAATCGACGAGCCAACGCCTTTGCAAGTGCGGCCCATCCCTGCGTCGGCCAAATCCCGCGCTGCGATGCAATCGCGTTGGTTGGATGCAAAATGATGTAGTCGTCGAGATTCAACGCCGCTGCCTCACGTTCGTCTTCCGCGGTCGGAACGAAACGCGGGATACGATCCTTCGTCTCACATCCGATCGCGCGCGCGTAGTCGAGCAGAATGTCCGACCAATGCGAGGTGACGTCCCCACGTTCGCTGCGCACGACGACGCGACTCGTGAAGTCGCGCGAGTAGAGCCGGCGCGCTTGACCCACGCGAACCGGAATCTTGGCAAGCTTGGAAACCTGCGCCGTGCGCGCCGTCGCCCAAGTCACGACGCATGCGTCGTAGTTGCGTTTGCGCAGCGACGCGGCGAGTGCGCGCTCATCGCCGCCGTCGTCAACCAACACGGCATCGAGGTCGGGCACCCGTTCGAGCGTGCTCCGATGACCGGGCAGCGTGAGCGCGTCGACCTGTTCGAAACGCGCGCGCAATGCGCGCCCCACGACCGAGGCGACGAGCGAGTCGCCGATCCCGCCGCCCGCGCAATACAGGAGCGCCCGCATCATGAGGCAGACGGCTCGTCGAGTACCCGCACGAGTTCACGCGCATACATGCCGTCAAGAAACTGCGCGCGAGCCAGCGAACGCACCCACTCCGGCGCCCGCTCGCTCGTCGCGACCCCCGCATAGATCGCAAGCAGCGAATCGGGCGTCAAGTATCGAGCGCGCAACAAGTTGGCCGGATGCGCGCCGGTCGCCATGCGCGCCCGGGGCGATGCCTGCTTTTCAAGAAAATGCCGCGCCATGCGCGCCCGTTCGAGCACCTTGCGTGTCTCGACTTCGAGCGTATTGTCCACCGGCGTCTTGATGTGCCAGAGATAGGCGTCCCACGCAAAGCGCCAACGGACGCCGGCCTCACGCAGGCGCACGCCCAGCTCCGTGTCCTCCCACCCGTACAAGTGAAACGCTTCGTCGAATCCACCGACCGCGTCGATCGCCGCCTTGGGCAGCGAGACGTTGCACGTGCACAAGAACGCGCGCGAGTAATTTGCCAGGGCGGGCTTGGGTCGATCGTCATACGAGGGAACGTTGAGAATCGGGCCGTTCACCACCAGGTTCTCGCTGGTGTGGGCGGCTTCGTGGGCGGCAAGGAATCCCGGCGGCAATTGCACGTCGTCGTCGATGAAGAGCACGAGAAAGCCCTGCGCCACGGCGAGGCCGCGATTGCGCGCTTTGCCGCGATTGGGCTGCGGCTCGAAGACGTACGTTACCGGATAGCGCCGGCGCTCCGTCTGCCATTTGACGACGTCCTTGGTATCGTCGCTCGAACCGTTATCGACGACGATGAGCTCGAACGAGGGCGCGTGCGTCTGCTCCTCAAGCGACGCGAGCGCGCGCGCGAGATAGTCGGATCGATCCTTGGTCGCGATAATAACGGAGATGCGCATACAAATAAAAGTTGGGTTATGAACCTGCGAGCTGGATGAGCGATTCGGCCATACGGTCCGCCGCCCCCACGTGGTCCGCGTAGAGCGCGGCCAAGCGTTCGCGGCTCCGCGCGAGCCAGGCCTGATCGTCGAGCCGTTCGAGCACCACGCGGGCGACCCGCCCTGGGGTCACCGTTCCATGCAACTCGCAGATCAACGACTCGCCCGCATCCATGTTGGGTTGCGTGTGAAAAACGAACCGCCGCGAGACCCCTACTGCAACGGCCCGTTTCAGCCGCGCTCCGACGAGCGGAAGGCGATCGAGATAGGTCAGCGGCCCGTTGATCGTGATCATCTCGGGCGCGTTGAGCGGGGTGATCGTGACCATCGGCACGCCGAGTGCTGCGAGTTCGATGCACTTTGTCCCAGGAATCGTGACGACCAGGCGTGCGTGTAAGGCCGCCGCGAGCGCGTTGTGCAGGATCGGGAAGCGTCGCTTGCCCTCGCCGAGCGCGAGAAACGCGCGGCCTCCCTCCTCGATCAACCGGCCGCGTTGTGCCCAAAGGCGCGGATGGCCGCCGCGTTCGATCGCGGCGCGTACATCGGCAAGCGGCGTAAAGGGCGAGAGACCGAAGGCGATCGGCAGGTCGGGCCGCTCGCGCGCGATGCGCAGCGCCATCGTAAAGAAGAACGGAATGAGGTTGTCGACTTCGTAGTCGCGCGAGCCGGGCATCACCAGGATCCCGCCTCCGGGCGCGCCCTCCTCCACCGGCAGCTGCGCTTCGAGCAACGCGCCGTCGATCGCGAGGTTGCCGACACGCACGATACGATCGCTCGGCGTTTGCCAGCCGCGCAGTTGCTCGACATTCTTTTCGTCGACGGCAAAGAAGCGCGCGAAGCGCTCGCGGTACGCGGGCTTGGAGAACTTGTAGGTCGAAGCGATTCCGCCCAAACGCGAGCGCAGCCGTTGCGCGTGCATCAGATCGCCGCCAAGATACTGGACCACGTCGACCCGATCGGGTAAACCCGGAACGCTCCGCCCGAGCGCAACGCGCAGGTAGGTTTTCGGATCGTAGACATGCGCACTTGGAAAGAGCCGGCGCGCGAGCTGCGCCTCGTAGCCGGTCGCGTAGTCATCGGGCACGCAGAAAAGGTGAACGTCGAGATCCGGGTCGTGCTCGTAGAGCCGGCGCACGAGTGGACGGAACCAGCCCGCGACCTCCCCCGGACCATTCGCCGTGAACGCAATTCGCATGGCGCTACGCGCGGTATCGCGCGACGATCTCGCCGATGATGTCGGTCGTGCTGCGTCCAGCCACGTGCGGAGCCAGACGCACTTCCCCGCCGTGCGCGAGCACGACCGCGCGTTCGGGGAGATCCTCCTCGCGATACTGCGCGCTCTTCACGTGCACGTCGGGACGAATTCGCTCGAGCAGCGCCTCGGGCGTGCGCTCGCCGAACTCGACGACCGCATTCACGCTGCGCAGCGCGCAGAGCAGTCTCGCACGATCTTCGAACGGCACGATGGGCCGCCGCGCTCCCTTGAGCTCGCGGACCGACGCGTCGCCGTTGAGCCCCACGATCAGCGCGTCGCCCTGCAGACGCGCCCACGCCAAGTACTCCACGTGGCCCGCATGCAGCACGTCGAAGACGCCATTGGTAAAAACCACGCGCCGGCCGTTCGCGCGTTGCTCTTCGCGCCAGGCGCTCGCCGCATCGGCGTCGAGCACCGCGGCAAATAGTTCAGGCGCCGGCATGCTCGATCAGCGCCAAAATCTCATCGCCGCTCGCGGTGGCGGTGCCGAGTTTCTCCACCACGGCGCCGGCGGCAAAGTTCGCAAGCTGCATGGCGCGCTCGATCGGCGCACCGCCCGCAAGTGCCAGCGAGAGCACCGCGATCACCGTGTCGCCCGCACCCGAAACGTCGAAGACCTTGCGCGCGACCGAGGGGATATCGAAGCGTTCGCCCCGCGCGCCGAAGAGCGACATCCCGTGCTCGCCGCGGGTGATGACCACGTACTTGCAGGCTAGACGAGCGAGCAGCGCCGTCCCGGCTCGGATCAGCGACTCCTCGCCGGTTATACGAATCCCGCTCGCCGCCGAGGCTTCGTGCTCGTTGGGCGCAACGCACGTCACGCCGGCAAACATCTCGAGATTCTGCGGCTTGGGGTCGGCGAACACCAGCGGGCAAACGCGCGCAGCTTGCACGACCTCGTCGCTCAACAGCCCCTTGGCGTAGTCGCTCAGGATGACCGCATCGCATGCGGCAGCGCGCTCGCGCACGTGCGCGACGATCCGCGCGCGGTCGCCCGCCTGCAGCGGCGCGGCATCTTCCCAATCGGCGCGAACGACCTGTTGATTGTGCGCGACGATGCGCGTCTTACGCGTCGTGGGACGATCGCGCACCGTAAAGACGCCGCGATCGTCGACCGCTTCTTCATGCAACATGCGGCGCACGTCGGCCGCAAACGTGTCGTCACCGACGGTGCCCACGAATTCGACGCGCGCGCCGAGCGCGACCAAATTGTTGGCCACGTTGCCCGCGCCGCCCAGCGTGAACGAGTGATCGGTCACCGCAACGACGGGCACCGGCGCTTCGGGCGAAATGCGCGAGACCGTGCCCCAGATCCATTCGTCGATCATCAAATCGCCGACGACGAGAATCGAGCGGCCGCGCATGCGCTCGACCAGCGCGCGCGCATCGCTCGTCAGCAGCGTCGCACTCATGCGATATGGTCCTCGAAGATCAGGCGTTGTTCAACGAGGTCGCAGACGATGTGCGCCATCACTTGATGCACTTCTTGGACGATCGCGGCGTAGCCGTCGGGTCCCACGATGGCGAGATCGCTGTAATCCATCACCGCACCGCCGCCGTTGCCGGTGAAGGCCACGGTGACCGCGCCCTTCTTCTGGGCCATCTCCAGCGCCAAAACGACGTTGCGCGAGGTGCCGCTGGTCGTCATCCCGATCACGACATCGCCCGGCTGTACGAAGGCTTGAACTTGTCGAGCGAAGACGTCGTCGTAACCATAGTCGTTGCCGACGCAGGTGAGCGTGGAAGTATTGACTGAGAGCGCCTCGCTGTTGAGCCCCGGGCGCTCGCGCAGATAACGGCCCGAGAGTTCGGCGGCCATGTGCTGCGCTTCGGCCGCGCTTCCGCCGTTGCCGCACCAGTAGATCCGCTTTCCCGCGCGCAGCGCCGCGACAATCGCGTCGACGATCGCCTCGACGTCCTTTTGATAGTGCGTCATGTCGCGCAGAACCGCGCGATCTTCGAGCAACGCGTCGAAGCCGCGTTGAGCTTTGTAATCGATCCTCATGGGGCGATCCAGAACAGCTCGTCTCCCTGCGAGACCAGCTCGCCGTTCTCCGGAATGACGCGAGCGATGCTTCCGGCATAATCGCTCTGGATCTCGTTGAAGAGCTTCATCGCTTCTAAAATACAGAGCACCGAGCCCACCTCGACGCGGTCGCCGATGTTGACGAACGGTTCGGCATCGGGCGAGGAAGACCGATAGAAGACGCCGGTCAACGGTGCGGTAACGCGCTTGACGTTGGATGGCGCGACCGGCGCGCTCGCTCCGTCCGAGACCGCCGGCGCCACGTGCGTGCTCGCACCGGCCGCCGGGGCTACGATCTGTGCGCCCGCTTCGCGGCGAACGAGCTCGTAGACGGCGTCGCCGACCTTGACCTTGATCCGGTCAAGATCGTGCTCGTGCATGATGTCGAGCAGCGATTGGATCGTCTGGGATTCCTCTTCATAAGCCATTAGAGCGCCCCTTCGGCAAGGGCGTCCGCAACGTCTGCCGCACGGCCAAGCGGAATCCGCCGGTCGGCACGCGCTTCGAGGTCGCGCAGAACGAGCTCCCCGGCGGCAAGCTCGTCGGAGCCCAGGATCAGCGCGAACCGCGCGTTGTTGCGGTCGGCGATCTTCAGGTGCGCGAGCAATTTGCGCTCCTCGTAATCCATGAAGACCGGCTGCGCGAAGGCGCGGCGCAGGAGATCGACCAGTGGCAACAGCGTCGCGCGAGCTTGCGTACCGAGCGCAATCGCCTGCACGCCGCGACGGGCACGCTCGCGCTGCGGCTGCAGCGCTTCGAGCATCATCAAAAAGCGCTCGAGTCCTAGCGCGAAGCCGACCGCGGGAACGTCGGGTCCGCCAAGCGAGCGCACGAGTCCATCGTAACGGCCGCCGCCGCAGACGGTCGACTGCGCGCCGAGCACGCTCGAGGTGATTTCGAACACCGTGCGCGTGTAGTAGTCGAGCCCGCGCACGATCGAGGCATCGACGACGTACGGGATCTGCGCGGCATCGAGGTACGCGCGAAGCGCATCGAAGTGTTCGCGGCACGCATCGCACAAGACCGACTCGAACGTCGGCGCGCTGCGCACCAGCGCGAGGTCGCGCTCATCCTTACTGTCGAGAACGCGCAGCGGATTGCGTTCGAGCCTACGCTGCGAATCGGGCGAAAGCTCGGCCACATGCGGACGGAAGTGCGCGAGCAGCGCATCGCGATAGCGCGGGCGACAGACGTCATCGCCGATCGAGTTCACGCGCAGTTGCGCGCCGGTCAGCGCGTAACTGCGCACCAGTTCCCAGGCAAGCGAAATCACTTCGAAGTCCGCTTCCGGTCCCGCGTAGCCGGTGCACTCGACGCCGAATTGATGCGCCTGGCGATAGCGCCCCTTCTGCGGCCGCTCGTAACGGAAGATCGGACCGACGTAGTACAGGCGCTGCGGGCCTTGCGCGAAGAGATTGTGCTCGAGCGCCGCGCGCATGACCGGCGCGGTCCACTCCGGGCGCAGCGTCATGCTGCGTTCGCCCTTGTCGACGAAGGTGTACATTTCTTTCTCGACGATATCGGTCGTTTCACCGACGCCGCGCACGAAGAGGTCGGTCGCCTCGAACATGGGCGTGCGAATCTCGCCGTAGCCAAAACGCTCGGCCAATGCGTGAATGCGAGCTTCGAGATCGAGCCAGTCGGCGGAGACCGGCGGGAGAACGTCTTGCGTGCCGCGCGGCGCGGTGATTTTCGAGGGCATAGCTGTGGGCCGAGTTCGCGACGTGCTCGATGAAACATTTTCCCTATCCGCGCATTACGACTGGAGTATGAGCACGTACGCATTATTTGGCGCATCCGGTTCGAGCGGTGCGAGTATCGCCGCCGCACTCGAGGCAGCCGGCGAGCGTTACCGCGTCGTCGGTCGCA
>DATKPZ010000121.1:0-5907 GCA_035523815.1 Alphaproteobacteria bacterium | reverse complement strand
CGCGGCTTCGAGCTGGGTTGCGGGAATCGAGACATTTTTGGACACGCCGAAGATGTCGGCAAAGACCAGCCGAACGAAACGCACGTTGCGTTCCTTCGCGAGTTTGACGACGTCTCGCTTAGTGTTGGTTGTGGAGTGCATCGATCGCAATCGCAAGGCGAAGAGTGAGTTGGTCGTGCGCGCTCTCGAGCGAGCGGCCCGAGATGTCGTTGATCTGGCGTAGGCGATAGAACACCGTGTGACGGTGGACGTTGAGCTCTGAGGCGGTGGTCTTCACGTTTTGTCCCGTCGAAAAGTAGAGCGCCAGCGTGCGCTCGAGTTCGGTTTGGTGTTTCTCGTCGTAAGCGCGCAGCGGCGCGAGGACGCTCTGCGCGAGCCGCTGCAAATGATCGACGCTCGCGCCCGAATAGAGCAGCGGATACGCACCGAGCTCGTCGAACGCGGCGACACGCCCGATGCCGTAGATGCGCCGGGCGATCGCGAGGGCCGCTTCGGCTCCGGCTACGCCGCGCTTGGCTTCGAGCGCGGTGACGCTTTCCGCGACGCCGCCCGCAATACGCAGTCCGGGCCGGCGTTTCGCCGCGCTCTTGGGCAAAAGCAGCGCCGCGGTCTTCGCGTTCTCCGCGTCGACCTCGCGCGCCGCCGGCATGAGCACGACGAGCGTCACGCCGCGTTCGATGATTCCGACGTCGGATTCGCCGGAGCGAAAGGTCTCGGCGGCGAGCGAACGGAGTTCGGCCAGCGCCGGCGCATGGTCTTCGTCGGCGCCGGCTTCGGCCTCGAGCGCGACGCAGACGTACTGCGAGGCGAGCGCGATGCCTCGCGCACTCGCATCTTCGCGCGCCGAGCTCAGCTCGTGGTAGGCGCCGGCGATCAACCGTTCCCAAAACGTGCGGCGGCGGCTGCGGCCGCCGTCGGCTTCACGCGAGAGTTCGAGAGCGATCGCCGCGGCGGCCAGCCGCACGATTCGGGCCAGATCGTCATCGATGCCGTCGGGTCCGGGAAAGACCGAAAGATACCCGAGCTGGGTGGTCCCGGCCGCGATCGCAACGGTGTGCGCCCGGCCGTTCTTTTGACCGCGAGCGGTGGCTGGGAGGCTCCCTTTCCCCGCGGTCGCCACGTGTCGCCACTCGGCGTCCTCGACCAGGACCCCGACCCCCGTCGCGTCGGAAAGATGGGCGGCAAGCGCTTTCGCCCCCCCGCCCGCAGCGGCCACGCGGGTTAATTCTTCCGCAAACTCGACGATCCGGTCGGGGGTCATCCGCAGATCCTTCGGCGAATATGACGATAGTTCTTGGAGATGGATCCGAAGGTTTTGCGCGAGGCGGTAGCCTCGATGTATCAAGATACGCCCGACGCGGTGGTGCTTTACGACACCACCGGGCATACCATTGCCGCAAATGAGGCCGCGCAAGCCCTGACCGGATACAACCCGCAAGAGTTCGTCGGGTCCCCCTATCGGCTGCACGTTTCCGACGACGCCGACCTCACGCGCGTCGACGTGGCGATGAAGACGGCCCTGGCGGGCGGGACCGATCATTTCGACACCTATGCCAAGCACCGCGACGGGACCATCATCCCGGTCGAGTGCTACGTCTTCCCGGCTCGCTTCAACGGCGAAATCGTCGGCGTCTTCGCGCAGGCTCGCGACATCGTCGCGTTGCGCTCGGCCGAATCGTCGCTCACCATCAATCAAGAAAAATTCCGGTCGCTCTTCGAGTATCATCCCGACGGCATCATGGAGCTCAAGAGCACGGGCGCGATTTCGCGCGTGAACGTGGCGCTCGAAGGCGAGACCGGTTTCTTCGGCGAGCGCATCGTGGGCAAACCGTGGACCGAGTTGATTGCGCCCGAGCGGCGCGAGCCCGCGCAGGAACTGCTTCGCAGCGCGATGCGCGGCGAGGCGGTCGAAGCCGACTCTCTGCTGCTCGATCGGTTGGGCAATCGTCTGGACGTCCAGCTCAAACTGGTGCCGCTCCACGCCTCCGGCGCAATCACCGGCGCCTATGCGATTTTCAAAAACGTCGCTGCGCAGCGCGCCGCCGAGCGCGCGATCGAGGCTCAGAGCGAGCGCTTGCGGCGTCTCGTGATGGTGGCGGCCTCGGGACGCGAGTCGCTCGAAGAACAAATCGATGAGGCCTTGAGTTTAGGCGTCGAACTCTTCGGCTGGGATATCGGCTACGTCGCGCAGTATCAGGGACGCGACCGCGTGCTGTTGCGCAACGCCTCGGGCGAAGCCCTGATCACCAAGGGCACGATCTATCCGGCGCGCGCGTCCTTCGCTCATCACGTGATGGAGCGCGGCGGACCGTGTTTCGTCGCGGACATGGATCTGCCCGAGCATCGTGAGGATCCGATCCGGGTGACGACGCCGTGGCGCTCCTATTTCGGCGTGCCGCTGACCGTCTTCAAAGAGTTTTACGGTGCGCTCGTCTTTGCCGGCCGCGCGCCGCGCGAAGCGATCGACCCGAGCGAACGCGATATGGTGCAACTCATCGGACTGTTCGTCTCGGCCGCGCTCGAGCGAGCCGCGCAGAACGAGCGGATCGAGCAGCTCGCGTTCAACGACGCGCTGACGGGCCTGCCCAACCGGGTGCTTTTCAACGACCGCATCGAACAGACGATCGCGACGGCGCGCCGCTACGATCGCGGGTTTGCGGTGATGTACTTGGACGTCGATCATTTCAAGGCGATCAACGACAAGCACGGCCACGCGGTCGGCGACGCGGCTTTGCAAGAAGTGGCGCACCGCTTGCGTCTCGCGACGCGCGAGAGCGATACGATTTCACGCTTCGGCGGCGACGAGTTCGTGATCTTGCAACCGATCGTCGACGGGCCGAGCGATGCGGCCGATCTCGCGCGCAAGCTCAACGTGGCGATGCAGGATCCGGTGGTCGTCGACGGCGTGCCGCACCGCGTGCGTTTGAGCGTCGGCATCGCGCTCTATCCCAGCGACGGCACGCGGATCGAAGACCTGATGGAGGCTGCCGACCGCGCGCTCTATCGTGCGAAAAAAGAAGGACGCAACCGCTGGTGCTTCGCCGATGCCGAGACGGCGCGCCGAACGCTGAACAAGCCGCGCGTCATGCGCCGAGAAGCTGCGGAATAAACTGCCCCGCGACGTAGAGTAACGAGAGCAGGCCGATCACGATCGCGGTCGACCAGGCGATCGTGTTCGCCAGCGGACCGTTGGTGTGCTCGCCCATGACCGACTTGCGGTTGATGATGATCAGCATCAGCACGAGTTCGGCGGGCAGCAGCACGCCTTGAAGTAATTGC
Source organism: Alphaproteobacteria bacterium (assembly GCA_035523815.1). Taxonomy (GTDB): domain Bacteria; phylum Vulcanimicrobiota; class Vulcanimicrobiia; order Vulcanimicrobiales; family Vulcanimicrobiaceae; genus Aquilonibacter. The sequence goes on along the minus strand of DATKPZ010000121.1, from coordinate 2,628 downwards.
GCGAAGAGAATGAGCTGCAGCAGCGGCAGACCCGGAATGAGCACGAAGCCCGCGCCGAGCAGCAGTCCCGCCGCGAAGAGGATGAAGAAGGCCGGCGCCTCGCGGAAGCGCCGATCGATGGCCGCCTCGAATCCGAGCGCCTCGCAGATGATGTAACTGGTCGAGAGCGGCAGCACCGTCGCGGTGAAGAGGCCCGCGTTCAAGATGCCGACCGCAAAGATCAGCGCCGCCGCCTGGCCCGCGAGCGGTTGCAGGGCGACCGCGAAATCCATCGCCGTCTGCGGATTGAGTTTAGCGCCGTGTTCGTTCGCGATGAAGATCGTCGCGGCGTTGGCGATGATCATGAAACCGGCTAGGGCGATCGCGAGCACCGATCCGTTGGTCACGTCGACCCGGGTGAAGGTCAGATCTTCGGTCCGCGAGCCCTTTTCGACGACTTGCGACTGCAAAAAGAACTGCATGTAGGGTGAGATCGTCGTGCCGATAACCGTGACCACCATGGCGAGCCAGCCCGCTTCGTGGAAGGCGAAGTGCGGGATGAAGGTGCCGACGGCGACCCGGTGCCAGTCGGGTTTGGCCAGCACGGCCGAGACGATGTAGGTGAGATAGATCAGCGAGAACGTGACGAAGACGCGCTCCACGATCTTGCTGTTGAAGCGCAGAACGAAGAAGAAGACCGCGACCAGGGCGATCGGGACCGCGATGTAGCGCGAGACGTCGAAGTGTTCGGCCGCGGCCGCGATGCCGGCGAACTCGGTCGACGTGATCAGCGTGTTGATCAGAAACAGCACGATCATGGCGAAGACCGAGATGCGAACGCCGAAGCCCTCGCGGATCAGCGCGGCCAGGCCCTTGCCGGTGACGCAGCCCATGCGGGCCGACATCTCTTGCACCACGATCAGCGCGACCGCGAGCGGGATCATCAACCAGAGAATGTTGTAGCCGAACTGCGCGCCGGCCGATGAATACGTGGCGATGCCGCCGACGTCGTTGCCCGCCGAGGCCGTGACGAATCCCGGCCCGAGCACGGCGAAGAGCAATAGCAGCGAGCGCCAACGCGAGCGACGCCGGGGCGCTTCGGCCGGCGCGGGGGGACTACCCGGCGACGCTTGCACTCGGATGCGGACGGTGACGAGCGGTGAACTTGGGGAGCTTGCGGACCATGTCTTCGGGCATGATGGCATCGATCGCGTCGTCGACGGTGACGATGCCGAGCATTTTGCCGTGCTCGTCGACGACCGGCACGGCGAGCAGATCGTAGCGCGCGATCGTCGCGGCGACGTCTTCCGACGACATGTCGGGATGAATCGCGACGAGGTCGGTCTCCATGATCGCGTCGATCGACTCTTCGGGGTCGGCCAAGAGCAACGTGCGCAGCGAGAGTGCGCCGAGCAGCAGATCTTCCCGATCGACGACATAGAGGTAGTAGATGAATTCCGAGGTCGGCGCGATCTCGCGAATCTTGCGAATGGTCGCCTCGGCGGTGCGGTGCGGGTAGATCCACGTGTAGTCGGTGGTCATGAGGCCGCCGGCGGAATCTTCGGCATATTTGACCAGCGCGCGCAGTTCGCTCGCGGTGTACTCGCTCATTTCCGAGAGGAGTTCGTGCTGTTGCTCTTCGTCGAGTTCGGAGAGCAGATCGGCCGCGTCGTCGGCGTCCATCTCCTCGATGATGTCGGCGGCGCGCTCGGTGCCGATATCTTCGATCAGCGAACGCTGCGTGTCGGCGTCGAGATGCTCGAACGCGTCGGCGGCGGTCTCGTCGTCGAGTTGGCTGACGACCGCGGCGGCTTCGGGGGCCGAGAGATCGCTGATGATCTCGGCCAGCTCGGAGGGGTGCATGCGCGAGAGCTTGCTCTCGGTGACCGAGAGGTTGACTTGCGTCGGGTTGGCATCGCGAATCGGCGCGACCGAGTCCCAGGCGATCATCGACCGCGGGATCGAGCGGTAGATGCCCGGCGTGAAGCGCTTCCCGAACGACTTGAGCCCGAGCCGGCGCAACAACCCGGCAACCCCGACGTCGGCCGCGACCACGCGCAGCCCCTCGCCGGCGCGCGCGATCTCGATGTCGTTGATGCGCACGACCTTGCGGCCGTCCACGTCGACGATCTGCTTATCCAGCAGGTCGGCGATGAGAAACAGCGCGCTCTGCTCGGGAGGCGCGGGCTCTTTGGGGGTCATCGAGAGCTCGACGGTGCGCCCGTCGGGGTCGATGGTGGCGACGCTCTCGATCGGCGCGAAGCGCAGGCCCTGCGAGGTTTTGATGACGAGGCCGTCGATCCGGGGAAAGACATCGTCCGGCTTGTTGACCAGAAAGTCGCTGACTTTTCCGATCGGAATCTCGTTGACGGTCGCCCTGCGACCGACCAGCTCGGAGATGAACCCCTCCGTAAACGCCATAACCCACCTCAATCGCGACTGGAGCTTTGGCACCACGGACCGTAGACGAACGACCTTCCGGTCGTCCTTCAGCCGCGTTAGACACCGCCTTAGGTCGGCGCAGTCTGTTCTACCTCACTTGGCGTCTCTCGACGTTTCGGGGCAGCGGCATGTGTATCACGTGGACGCCTCACCTAGCGAGGTATCCTCATCTTTAAGTATAGGTTGTGGGGTCAACCCTGAGGCCGG
>DATKPZ010000120.1:0-7088 GCA_035523815.1 Alphaproteobacteria bacterium | reverse complement strand
ACCACGTCGGCGACGGTGAATTTTCCGGTCTCTGAGCCGAGCTGTGAATGAAAGACGATTTGCAGCAAAAGATCGCCCAACTCTTCGCACAGGGCGTCGAGGTCCTCCGCTTCGATGGCTTCGACCACTTCGTACGTCTCTTCAATGAGATACGGCACGAGCGTGCGGTGCGTTTGCTCGCGATCCCACGGACAGCCGTCGCGCAAGCGGGCCATGATTTCGATCAGATCGTCCCACGAGTAGTGCTGCGATTGCGGCGGAAGCGGAACCAGCGGCATCGCGATCGACGCGGAGAGCGTCGCGTGCGGCATGCCGGGCGTGATGCGCGTCGTGTGCCCGGCGTCTTCGAGCGCGCGCAGCAGCGGCGGAAGGCCTGGAAGATCGGAGAGCGGGTTGCCGAGCACGCCGAGGCCGAGCGATTCGACCGGCAGCGCGCGCAGTGCGCCCACGAGCTGTGCGATTGCATCGGCACTCCCGTGCGCCAGCGCGGCGCCGTCGGGAATCAGCGTGCGATCGAGGACGATGCCGTTCGATTCCAGGGCCTTCGCGAGCTCCGGCGGCGCGAGCAGCGCGGCGGCGTGCGCGCACTCGCGCAGCGCTCCCAGGCTTCCAACCGTCAGGTATCCGGGGTCGCCCGGCCCGAGGCCGACGATACGAACGAGCATCGCGGCGTAGTTCGAGAAACGATGAGGGCCCCCATTCGGGAGCCCTCATGCGCCTTTACGGAGAGGACGACGCTGCGGGCGACGCGGCGCCGGCAGGCGGCGCACCGGCCGGCGGTGTCGGCTCGGGCGTCGGGAACGCAGCCTGGAACCGCGGATCGTTGATCTGGATGTTGGCCTTGCTCTGCAGATCCGTGAGGAACGGCTGAATCAGCGGCGCTTCCTGTTGCTGACGCAACATATCGGTGATCTTGCCCTTGGTGTTGGCAAGCGTCGCCGTGACGCCGGGCGTCCGGCTCTCGACCTGAATGATGTGATAGCCGAAAGGCGACTTGACCGGTGCACTGATCACGCCGACCGGCAGCGAGAACACCGCTTTGTCGAACGACGGCACCATCTGCCCGTGGCGAATCTCGCCGAGTTCCCCGCCTTTGTCTCTGCTGCCCGGATCGATCGAATATTTCTGTGCTTCGGTCGCGAAGTTTGCGCCGCCCTTGAGGTCGGCTTCGACTTTTTGCGCGGTCTTGAGGTCGGCGACCAAAATGTGGCGCGCCTGCACCTGCGCGGGCTTGTCGAACGCGGCGTGATTCTTCTCGAAATACGCCTTGACTTGCGCATCGGAAACGGTGACGTTCTTGCCGACGGCCTTGTCGATGATGATCTGATCGCGCAACAGTTTGTGCACGTCGTCCTCAGTTAGGCCGCGCGACTTGAGCATGTCGCTCCACGATCCCGGCGGGAAATTTTGTTTGATCTGGTCTTCACGCGCCGCGATGTCGGCGTCGCTCACCGTGATGTTGTTCTTCTGCGCGTATTGCTCGAGCAGAATCTCGCGCACCATCTGCTGCAGCGTCGAGATCGCGGCCGGGCTCGCCTCGAGTTTTGCGTCAAACTGCGAGGTGCTGATGGCTTGTCCGTTCACGGTCGCCAAGGTGCCGCCGCTCGAGCAAGCGGTGACCGCAACGGCCAAGAGCAGCGTGGCTAGACCCGCGGCGACGCGGGAGAGGTTCGACATGATCACTCCAGACTAGGAAAGGTCCGTGCGTAGGAAAGCGGAGCGTTTTGCTCCGCCGATGGGCCTGGGGGTTCGTTCGGGCCTGAGCTAGGCCCTCTTCAGAGAGATTCCAGCAATTTCCGCAGGAGCGGCATCCATAGCTTGTCCTGAGGCTCTCGGACGGCCGCTTCCGTGGCACTGCCGGGCGGCGGGGCCGGCAGGTCGACGACGATCTTGCCCTCGCCGAAGCGGAACCGGTTCTTGGTGAGCGATTGCAACTTGGGAATAGCGGCAGGGTCCAGCTCGAATCCCGCCCCGACTCCGAGGGTCAGCCGGCGCTCGTCGACGACCACGCGCGTCACGCGCCGTTCCAGCGCGATCGCGCGCAGCTTGGTCAGTTCCACGAGCCGCTCGAGCGGCAGAGGCAGCGGCCCGAAGCGGTCGCGCACCCCCGCAGCGATCTCCTCGACCGCGATTTGCGAGCGCGCTTTGGCCAGTTGCTGGTACACGGCGATCTTTTGCGAGACTTGCGGGATGTAGTCGTTTGGAATGAAGGCACTGATCTTGACGTCGATCACGGCTTCGCGCCGGTCGTCGAGCGAGGTTGCCATGCCGCGGCGCTCTGCGATCGCGTCGGCGAGCAGTTGGCAATAGGTGTCGAACCCGACCGAGCCGATGAATCCCGACTGGGCCGCGCCCAAGAGGTTGCCCGCGCCGCGAATCTCGAGATCGCGCATCGCGATCTGGAGTCCGGATCCCAGATGCGTGAACTCGCGGATCGCCTCGAGCCGCGCTTTGGCCTCTTCGGTCAACGCTTTGTGCCCCTGATAGAGCAGGTAACAGTAGGCCTGATGGTTCGAGCGGCCAACGCGCCCGCGCAGTTGATAGAGTTGCGCGAGTCCGAACTTGTCGGCATCGCTCACGATCATCGTGTTGACGTTGGGGATATCGATGCCGTTCTCGATGATCGTGGTCGCGACCAGCACGTCGGTCTCGCCGTCGATGAAGGATTGCATCACCGGCTCGAGTTCGTTCTCGTGCATCTGCCCATGTCCGACCGCAATGCGCGCGCGCGGCACCAGCCGCTCCAGCGCGTTTTTGACCGCGTAGATCGATTCGACGCGATTGTGCAAGTAATAGACCTGACCGCCGCGGTCGAGCTCGGCGGTAATCGCCCGTTGCACGATCGCGTCGCTGGCGGGGACGACCACCGTCTTGACCGACATACGGTTCTTCGGCGCGGTTTGAATGAGCGAGAGGTCGCGCACGCCCATCAGCGACATGTGCAGCGTGCGCGGGATCGGCGTAGCCGAGAGCGTGAGGACGTCCACCGAGGTCTTGTACTCCTTGAGACGCTCTTTGTGCATGACGCCGAAGCGCTGCTCTTCGTCGATGACGATCAAGCCGAGATCCGCGAACGCAACGTCCTTTTGCAGCAAACGGTGGGTGCCGATAATGACGTCGATTTTTCCCAGGGCCAAGTCGGTGAGAATGGCACGCGCTTCGGCCTTGGTTTTGAAGCGTGAGAGCTCTTCGATGCGCAGTGGAAATCCGGCAAAGCGTGCGCTGAAGTTGCGGTAGTGCTGATCGGCCAGGAGCGTCGTGGGCACGAGGACCGCCACTTGCTTTTTCTCGGCGACGGCTTTGAACGCGGCGCGCATGGCGACTTCGGTTTTCCCGTATCCGACGTCGCCGCACACCAGACGGTCCATCGGTTGCGCTTTCTCCATGTCGCCCTTGACCGCGTCGATCGCTTTACCTTGATCGGGCGTCGGCTCGTACGGGAAGGCCTCTTCCATCTCGCTTTGCCACGGCGTGTCGGGGCCGAATTGGTAACCGCGGCTGAGCTCTCGCTCGGCGTACAGATGGACGAGCCCGTCGGCGATCTTCGCCAGCGATTCGGAGACGCGTGACTTGGCGCGAGCCCAATCGGCGCCGCCCATTTTGGAAAGGCGCGGCGATTGCCCCTCCGCCGCGGAATACTTGGTCACCTGGTGCATCTGCGTGACGGGCACGAGCATGCGATCGGAGCCCGCGTAGGCCAGATCCAGATAGTCTTGCGTCGCGCCTAAGATCGTCTCGGTGCGCAGGCCCAGATATTGACCGATCCCGTGCACCGCGTGAACGACGTAGTCGCCCACCCGCAGATCGGCCAGCGTGACCGGCACGCCCTCTTTGACGGCGCGCAGCTTGACGCGCTTGGGCGGAGCGCCGAAGATTTCGCGATCGCCGAGTACCCGCAGACGCAGATCGGGAACGGCAAATCCCGCCTCGATCGAGCCGTGCACGATGTCGATCCGGTCTTGCGCGATCGCCGCGGCGCGCAAAAGGTCGGCCGTACGCGAGACCGCGCTGCTCACGATGTGCAGCGACTCACCCGCGGCGACCCACTCGCGCACGCTTTGCGAGAAGAGTTCGATCTGCCGGTTGAAATGCTCGACGGGCCGGCACTCGAGCACGTACGACGAGGTGGGGCGCGGCAGCCACTCCATGTCATCGTGACGTTCGATGCCTCCTGGAAAGATCAGCATCGGATGCACGCGCATCCTCGCCGAAAGTTCCGCCAGACGCGGATGCGGAGCCGCGATTTCGGTTAGCAGCGCGTCGTCGACTTCGGAGTCGCTCACCGAAAATTCGCCCGACTCAACGCCCGCGAGCAGCACGCTTTGCTCGCGCGAGCGCTCTTCTTCGAGCGCGTGCTCGATCGTCGCGAGCATGCCGGGTTCATCGAGCACCAACACGGCATCATCGCGCAGATAGTCGAGCAGGGTCGCGCGCTCGTCATACGCTAGCGGCAGCCAGGATGCCGGCACTTCGTTGCCGCTCTCGATGTAGGCGGCGAGCGAATGGCGCACGGCATCGGGACCTTCGAAGCGTTCGAGGATACGCGCACGGTAGTGCGTCTCGCGCGGGATTTCGCTCCACGGCGCAAGTTCGATCGCGGTCAGTTCTCCTTCGCTGCGCTGGGTGGCCAGGTCGAAGGGCCGCATGCTCTCGATCTGATCGCCGAAAAATTCGATGCGCGTCGGCGCCGGTTCGCTCGCAGCAAACAGATCGAGAATTCCGCCGCGCACCGCGTACTCGCCCACGGCGCTTACCACGTCGGCGCGCTCGTAGCCCAGCGTGAAGAGCCGCTCCTGCAGTCGCTCGAATCCCGGCTCGTCGCCGGTGCGCAGCGGCAGCCGCAGCTCCTCGAAGCGCGCGCGCGGCATCAGGTACTGGCGTAAGGCGGCGACCGGAGCAAGCACGAGGCGGCTGCGCCCCGCGGCGAGATCGGCGAGCAGCGTCATGCGCGCGCTGCGCTCGGACGGACTCTCGATCGCGCCAAGGGCTTCATCGCGCGAGCGGAGCAGCGCGACGTGTTCGGGTTCCTCTTCGCCTAAGTAATACAGAAGATCGGCGAAGGCTCGCTCGGCGACGTCCGGCGTAGGCACGACCACGAGCATGGGGCGATCGAGCGCGCGGTAGAGGGCGGCGAGCAATGCGGGACGCGCGGCGGCAATCGTTTCGTGCACGGCATAGGCGCCATGCCCCGTTCGCAGTGCCTCGACGACGGGCGCCAGGGCGCGATGCGACGTGGCGAGCGTGCGTAGCAGCGCGTCGTGCGAAGCGAGGGTGGGCGTAGTGGCGGAGGTCACGGGCGGATGATTATAGCATGAGCGGCGCGTACGCGCTTAGCGCAAGAGCGCCGAGCGCAAGCGACGCGGACCCGGTCGGAACGGCGGCGGCATCGGGAAGATAGCGAAGTACGGACGCGCCGGTGACGCAGAGGGTGGTCATCGTCACGCGGCGATCGTGGGCGAACGCCGCCAGCGGCACGAGCCAGAGCGCGTACCAGGGGTACGGATTGGGAATCGCGATCCAGCCGGCCAAGGCAAGCATGCACCAGCGGTCGATCGGCGCCGTCATGACGCGCATGCGAAAGAGGACGAACAGCACGGCGAGCACGGCAACGGGGATGCCGAGCGACTGAATCGATGCGAGCGGCGCGTAGTGACCGTGCGTGAGCCCGTCGCGCAAACCCGCGATGAGCGCTTGCGAGCCCGCAACGACGAGCGCCAACCCCGCGATCGTTCCGCCGAGCACGGCGCGCGCATCGCGGCGCACGAAGATGCGGTCGAGAACGAGTGCTGCCGACGCCGCGAGCGCGGGAAGCTTGATCGTTGCGGCAAGCGCGACGATCGCCGCGCCGATCGCGGGGGCGCGGCGCAGCACGACCACGCCCCCGAGCACCGCGGCGGCCATCAGGGTATCGTTGTGCCCTTCGATTGCGGCGAAGATCGCGACGGGGTTGCACGCGATGAAGGCCGCTGCGCGCGTTCCGCCCAGGAGACCGGCGAAATAGCCGCACAGCAGGAGCGCCGCGCAGGAGACGACGCGGAAGCCGGTCAGCACCGCGAGCGCTCCGAATCCGTGCAGCGCACCGGCGAGCGCGCGCGCGAGCGCGACGAACGCTTCGCCGTAGACGCAGATCGGCACGAGGACGGGACGCCACTGCCAATTCGCCGCGGCAATCAACGCATCGCCGTGCGCGGCGTGATGCGCGTAGGGGTTCAGCCCGAGCCGCGCCATCTCGCCGTAGGCTGCGTAGGCGTACACGTCGCTCGAGAGCAGCGGCAGCCACCACAACCCCGCACACAATGCAAGCGCGCAAGCGACGAGCGTGCGAACGAGCGAGAGCGGCTCGCGCACGAGTGCGGCGTAGATCAGGAAGGCTGCTCCGAGTGTGGCGGCGAGCACGAGCCACATCCATGCGCCGTACGCGCCCCAATTCGTCGCCACAGGCAGCGGCTGTGCGAGATCGATGGCGAACTGCGGGGGCGCGTGCGCGAGAAGCACGCGCGAGATCAGCGCGCCGGCGGCGAGGACGAGTGCGAGTGCAAGCGTTTTCATTCCCGTACGCCGGGATCGGCGACGCCTAATGCAATCAGCGCAATCCACGTTTCGGCGACCTTCGGGTAGAACACCAGGTCGTCAAAGAATCCATGCGCCGCGAACGCGCAGGATGCACCGCATGCGGCAAGCGCCCAGGGTGAGCGGCGAACGTGCGACAGGAGCGCGCGAAGAACCACGGCGATCCACGCGACCGTCGCCCCCAGCAAGACGACGCCGCCCTCCGCCGCAGCCTGAAGATACCAATTGTTGGCCTGCGTGCGAACGCCGGGAAGGCCGGCCTGGGAGAGTTCGAGTTCGTAGTTCCCGGCGCCGATACCCAAGATCGGATGATGAAGAAAGAAGAACCGAGCGGCGCGCCAGAGTTCGGAACGATCGCCGACGCCGCCGGAGACAGCCGCGTTGGTGTCGCTCTCGCGCGCGAACAGGTCCCCGAACGGGACGTGCGCGCGCAAAGCCCAGATGACGTCGTTGATATATCCGGCCGCGAATCCAAGCGCGAGCGGCCACAACGCGAGCGTGCGTTTCCGCTCGAACGC
>DATKPZ010000119.1:0-18380 GCA_035523815.1 Alphaproteobacteria bacterium | reverse complement strand
CCTTGGTACACGCGGCGAACACCCGCGACCGGCGAGCTAAAGTACAACTGGCTCACGTTGAACGGCGTACTCGCACCGCAGCCGGCCGGGCTCTGAAAGACCTGCTGTACGGCCGCGACATATGCCGGCGTGATCGTCCCGTTGGCCAGAAGAATCGTTCCGTTGACGTCGGCCGGGAGCAGCACGTTGTTTTGCACTTGGCGATAGAGCTGGACGGTTACGTTCCCACCGGAAAACGTGCGCGTATATCCAAGGCGCGCCGAAGTCGAGGAGCTCGCCTCGGGCGCAGCACCGGGCGCGTTGCCGAACGCGACGCTGTCGTTGCCGTCACAGGTATAGCGCAGCGCGTCGGGATCGCTCAAGATCGTCGATCGCGACTGCTGCGCCGGCGAGCCGGTGAGCGTATAGGAAGCCATGTAGGTATCGAACTTGTCCGGATGCCACGTCGCGGCCAGCGTTTCCAGTGCCCCGCCAAAGCCGCCGGTTGCCTGGGTTAAGCCGACCGATTCCGAGAGCGTGAGGTGTTGACTCGAGTGAATCGAATCGGTCACCTGAAGCGCCGAGTAGTTGCTATGCTGATCGTTCGTATAATATGGCGTCGCCGCGTCGTTGAGCGGGAACTGCTGCTGCGAGCCCCAGGATCCGTACGCTAGCACGGAGATCGTGTGCCGCTGGGCAGCCGGAAGGATCGCGTTCAAGGTGAAGCCGCGGGCCGAATCGAGACCCGACGAACCGATCGGCGCAGCTACGCCGTCGACGTACCGAGCCAGTTCGTCGCTGAGCGTCGTAAAGTGGGTCGAATAGATCGACGCCTGCACCGACGTCGCGCCGATCAATGCGTCGTCGGTCAGGGAGAACAGGCCGGCGCTTCCAGCCGAATAATTGTTCGGCCCGTATCCGCAGGGAATGCCGTCATATTGGATTCGCGCGCACACGATGTTCGTCGTGCGATCCGAGCTCAGGAATATGCCGCTGATGGTTTGCGAATCGCTGAGCTCGTAGCGCAGCTTGACGAAATCGCCCGAAATGTTCGAGTCGCCGTCGTGCACGTAATCCAGCCCGCTCGCGTCGGTGTAGAGCATGCCGTCGAGCCAGCTGGTATTCACGCGATCCACGGTTTCGAGCGCGACGCCGAGTTTGCCGTCGGAGCCGGTTTCGGCCAAACTGTAGTTGTAGCGACCGTTGCTTCCCGTCGCCATCGAAAGGTAGGATTCCCAACTCAAGGTGGGTTCGAGCGTGGTAAAGTTCACGCCGCCGCCGAGTCCGCCGAGTTGCGGGCCCATGCGAACGCCGGCGCCGGTAAACAGATCCGTGGCAAAGGCGCCGATGTTTCCGGCCGAACCGGGGGCATTGAGCGGAATGCCGTCGAGCGTGAGCTGCGTCTGGCTCGCGTCGTGACCTTCGAGCGAGATCGTCTGCTCGGCGTCACTATCGTCACTGCTGGTTTGCACCGAAACGCCGGAGAGCTTGTTCAAGGCGTCGGCCAAATCGGTCGAGAGCTTGCGCTGCGCGGAGTCGGGACCGATCGAGGTGCTCGAGACGGTCGCGGTCGATTTGGCCACCACCGTGCCGATCACTTTGAGCTGCGTGTAGAGCGCAAGCGCAACGGTCACGGTAACCGAGCTGCCGTTGATGATCTCGAACGAGTTCGAGGTGATCGTTTGATAGTCGCGCTTGATGATCCGCGCACGATAGATGCCGTCCGGAACGTCGGTAAAGATCACCTCGCCGCGCTTATCGGTAAACTCGCTCGTCACGACCGGGCCGTCGAGCACGACGCGCGCGAGCTCGATGGGAGCCTTCGTGCTTTGGTCGGTGACGACGATCTGAATCGACCCGGTATCCTCTTGTTGGGCTGATGCACGCCACGGGATGACAAACGGGATTAGTGCGGCGGCAAGCACGGCCGCGAGCAGGCGCTTCATGATGTGCAGTGATTCTACGTTGGCGGAGCTTGAGAAAAGCTGAGGGCGATTGCACCGGGCTGCGGTTCCCGGTTCATAACTGGATCGTTACGGTGGTGCCGCGCGCGGGGGCGCTTTCGATATCGATCGAGCCGCCCGCGCGTTCGACCGCGCGCTTGGCGATTGCAAGACCCAGACCGCTTCCCGTGATTTCGCCGCGCTGATCGCCACGGTAGAAGCGCTCGAATGCATGCAGCCGCTCGGACTCGGTCATGCCGGGACCCTCATCGCTCACCGTAATCGTGGTGTGGCCGTTCGTCTTCACCGCGCGCAAGTGAATCGGCGCGTCGGGGGCATACTTGAGCGCGTTTTCCACGACGTTCCACAACGCTTCCCCAAGCTCGGTCCGATCGCCGACCACACCCTCGCCCGCCTCGACGCTGTAATCGATCTCGCGGGTCTCATCGAGACGCCGCGCCGCATCGCACTGACTGCGCAAGAGTTCAGCCAAGTCGATCGATTCGGCGCGCGGCGGCGTCTCGGAATCCAGGCGCGCGAGCCGCATCAGTCGATCGATGAGGTTGCGCATGTGCTCTTTCTCGAGCGCCATCGTCCCAAGAATTTGGCGCGCGATCGTTGGCTCGGTGACCGCTCCGCGGCGGAGCACATCGATGTAGCCGCCGATGACGGTAAGCGGCGTCCGCAGCTCGTGACCGGCGTCGGCCACGAACTGCCGCATGCGTTCTTCCGTCTCGCGGCGCTCGCTCATCGCTTGCGCGACGCCGGCGGCGGCGTCGTTATAGGCGGCAGTCAGCGTCCCGATCTCGTCGCCTCCGGGCGCGATGAAGCGCCGCTGCGTGAAGTCGCCGCGAGCGAGCGCATTGAGGGATTCAGTCAAGTCGTTGATGGGGCGCAGCGCCTGGTTTGCAAACAGCCGGCCGACGAGCCACGAGAGCAGCATTGCCACGAGGGCGACGACCACGACCACGCGCCAGTAGGGAATCAGCGAGACCAAGAGCAGCGCCGTGGACGGTTCGAACGCGACGTACCCTCCGGCGACGGTGCTGATGTTGAACGGCATCGGCGGCGGCAACGCATCAGGGCCGCCTGCTGTGCGCAAAAAGAAACCGCCTCCGTGCGGCGGCGGCGATCCCGGCCCGCCTGGGGGCGCGCCGAAGAGCAGCCCCGAGCCGAAGCGCGCCGTTGCGTTGCCGCTCCGGCTCTCCCCGCGGTGCAAGGCGACGATGCGGCCGAGCATACGCGGATGCACGTTCTTGTCGCCGCCCAAAAAGTTTCCGCGCTCGTCGAACACGGCGACGCTGAGTCCGATCCCGCCGAGCGCTCGCGCGATTTGCGGAGCGGCTGCGCCGAGCGACATGCCGTCGGCCCGATACTGGTCGACGAGAATGCGGGCTTCCTCGTGTTTGGCCAGCACGATATCGCGATTGAAGCTGTAGAGGTCGACGACCAGCGCGATGCTCGACGCGACGATCACGACCATGACGGTGATGCCAAGAAGGACCGCATAAAGCAGCGAGAGCCGCGACACGATCGAAAGCTTCATGGCAGCGTTGTTCTTCAGGTTCGCCTAATTATGCTGCGAGAGGCCGTATCCGACGCCGCGTACGGTGCGAATGAACGAGCCGCGCTCTCCCGGGCGATCGATCTTTGCCCGCAGGTACGAGATGTAGGTCTCGACGATGTTCGGGCCCCCTTCGAAGTCATGCCCCCACACGATCTCGAGGAGATGGTCCTTACTAAAGACGCGCCGCGGCTCGCGCATAAAGACCGAGAGCAAGTCGAACTCACGCTGAGTGAGATCCACGCCCTCCTTCCCGCGCATGAGTTCGCGGGTTTGGGGATTGAGCGCCAGATCGCGCCAGCGAAGCACGTTCTCTTCGATCAACTGCGGACGGCGCAGTTTTGCCTGAAGGCGCGCAATCAATTCCTCGAACACGAACGGCTTGACCAGGTAGTCGTCCGCGCCGGCGGTCAAACTCTGCACCTTATCGTCGGTCCCGCCCTTGGCGGTCAGCATCACGATCGGGGCCTGAGTGATCTCGCGCAGTCTGGGGAGGAGCGCGATGCCGTCGATCTTGGGCATCATGATATCGAGCACGATGACTTCGGGATCGAAGCGCCGCACCAAATCGAGCGCCGCGACACCGTCGGCCGCCGACTGGACGTCGTATCCCTCGCGGGACAACCCAAGCTCGAGCATTTCGCGAATCATTCGGTCGTCGTCAACGACCGCGACGCGGGCATGAAGCATCGTACTAATCATTTCTAGGGATTAGACTGCCCTCTTGCCCTGAGAGCAGTCTGAACCACGGCCTGATTGAGGCCGGCCCGGCGGGCTGCCTAGGCGGCGCGCAGCGGCGAGGGCCAGCGCGAATAGCTCTGGCCGCAGATCAGCGCCGCCTGACGAATCGCCTCGAGCGGGTGCGCCACCAGCGTAACGCCCTCGCGCCGCAGCGCGGCCGTGAGCACCTCATCGGGGAGCCAGCGCGCGAAGAGATGCACCTCGGGGGTCTGCGCCGCGCGGGCCAGCTGGCCGAGCACTTCGGCCAGGGTGCAAGAGCCGCGGGCGAGCAGCGGAGCCACGAGATCGGCCTTGACCCGGGCGGCGTTCCAGCCGGCCCCGAGAACCACGACCTTGGTGAGCTCCGTGCAGCTGCCGGACTCGAAGTCGACGACCGCCGCGTGTACGCTCGCCGCGAGCGAACTCTCGGTTTGCGCGTGGAGTGTCGCGCCGGCGATGCTGGCGTTGGGGCCGGCGGTGAGGAGCGCTCCGGAACCGATGACGTAGTCGTTCATGCCGCCCAGCGTCGCACGCCGCAGTGCCACCTGTATGGCGCTACAGGCGCCGAGTGAACTAAAGAGGCGCCGCATATAGCGACGCCTCTAGCCCACCACCCGGTAAGCATTTCCCTCCGAGCGGACACTACGCGGAGGAAAGGTTTGTATGCGCGTGCGAGACGATGGTCACGCGGCGCGAGAACATTCCGAGCATGGCATCGACCACGTCCGGGTCCCACTGCGATCCGCGGCCGTCTTCAAGAATCTGCAGCGCCTGGCGCGGAGAAATGGGCTGCCGATACGGACGCTCGCTGATCATCGCGTGGAATGCATCGGCGACGGCAACGACGCGTGCCTCGAGCGGAATGCTCGTGCCGTACAGGCCGTCGGGATAACCCGCGCCGTCAAAGCGCTCGTGATGCGCGCGTACGACGATCGCACAGCGCTGGAGAGACGGAATCTGACTGAGGATCCGCGCACCCGCTGCCGCGTGATCGCGCATGATATCCCACTCGTCGAGCTCGAGCGGCGCAGGTTTGAGCAGCACGTGGTCGGGCGTAGAGATTTTTCCGATGTCGTGAAGCAGCGCGCAAAGCGAGATGAAATCGCTGGCGTCGGCGGTGCACCCCATCGCGGTGGCCAAGCGGCGCGCCCACTCGGCTGTCGCCTTCGAATGGCAACAGGTCCCATAGTCGCGTTCGGCCAGCATCGCGAGCAAGGCCGTCGTGCCCTCGGAGCCGGGGCTCTCGGCGAACTCGTCGCCTTCGCTTCCGAGCGCGCTGCGCTCGATCTCCGTGGCGAGAACGTCGAGAAAAGCGAGCAGCCGCCGCTGGTCCGCCTCATAGGCGCCGGCGGCTAAAGCGATCGTATGCGTTGCAGCACCGGTTAAATCAACGACCGCCGCGCGGCCGAGCACCGGCGTTTCGCGCTGTGCCCAGGTCGAGAGGCCGACGGGCTTGGCCAGCGTCAACGAGAGGCAAAGGCGATCGAGAAGCACTTCCAGTGCGGACTCGATCTGAGTGCTGCCCATGAGCGAGGGCATCGTCACATGATCGGCGGCGGAGCGCGCCAATTCCGGGATGCTTTGGCCCAGAGCCGCCCCCAGGGCGGTTAACGTTCGTACGGCAGACATGGGAGAGTGACCGGCGGAGCGCTTCCGCTAGTTTTGCGTGGGCGGCATGTCAGCCGCGACGATGAGGGTACAAAGGATAAGGACAGTGAGCATGTGTGAGAACAAGCCTCCAAGCAGGTGCAACGCTGCTCTCACGATACCGGGTGGACCAGGCCAAAGGCCCTACTGAAATTTAAGTAGAGCCGTTACTACCCTTCTCCCAGGAGGCCGGTCCGCCTGGCCACGGCGATCGCTTCCGCTCTGCCGTGACAGCCGAATTTATCGATGACGTTCTGAATATGCGTCTGGACCGTGTAGACGGACCGGCCCATCTCGGCGGCAATCTGCTTGGGGGTAAGCCCGGAGGCGAGGTCCCGAATGACCCGCAGCTCCGCAGGGGTCAGCGCGATCGTGGTGGATGGCTCGTGCGACTGCTCCAGGTGGCGCGCAACACAGTCGACGTAGCGCGCGTAGCCGCCGAACCCGAACTCCCGCACCCCGCCCGTGTGCTGCTCGAGGTCGTCCGGAACGTACGATGGGCTTTTTGCGGCGCGCGCCAGGGCCTCGACCGCCTTGCGCATGCACACCCCCGATTCGTGGCGGCTCCGCAGCTTTCGTTTGAGCAAGCGCGCAGCCGACGTGTGCCGGCCCGCGACGATTTCGGCGAGCACCAGCAGCGCGAGAGCGAAATCGAAGACGACGGCGCTGGAGTATTGCGCCGAGGGGGCCTTCTTATCGATGAGCTCGAGCGTCGAGGTCACGACCGCGCCGCTCTCCCGCACGCGCCCATCGAGCGCAAGCGTAAGCGCGTAACTCGCCCGGACGACGGCCCGGTCGGGAATGTGCGCCTGGCGATCGATGATGCTACCGAAGAGCCGGTGCGCGTCCGCGTAACGGCCGGCCCACGCGTGGCGATGGGCTTGACTGGAAGCAAGGTAGGCGCTTTGAGACAAAGCATCTCGCGAACCAAGCTCGGCCAGCTGCTTTTCGATCTGGACCGCACGGTCGGCATTTCCTCGGCGCGTTTCGAGGCTGAGCATCGAGATCAAAGCAATTTGCAAATCAGCATAGTCGCCTGCGCGCGTCGCGGCAGTTGCTGCTTGCTGCGCAAACCAGAGGCTCTGAGCCGAATCGCTCTTTGCGAAGAAGGCGACGCTGGCCAAGTTCCCAAACGAGCGCGACGCGATGCTCCAAAGCGCGCAGCGAGATGCGAGCTCGGCGGCTTCGGTCCAGCAACGGCGGGCTCCATCGGGCTCACCGATGTTTTCCAGCACGTTCCCCGTTCGGAATTTGATACGCGCGAGCCATTCATCCCCTTCGACCTGCAACGATTGCTGCTCGACGGAGGCAATCAGACGCCGGGCTTCATCAGGATCTCCCGATTTGGCCCAGTAATTTGCAAGCAACGCCTCGGCTTCGACGCGAATCGGCATCGGAAGCGCGCTCTCGGCGAGAATCGGCTGGAGCAGATCGGTCGGACTTACGCCGCGGTTCCAGCGATGCACCGCTAGTCGCAACGTGATCTCACCGCGCAGTTCGATGCTCTCGATCGAATGCGCGGCGCGCGCTATCTTGCGGTCCCCTTCGTCGTATCTGCCGCGCATCAAATCGAGTAATCCGCGCAGCGCTCCGACGACCGCGCTCTTCTCGAACGCCTTCCCTAGCGCCGCCGACGTCAGCGATTCGAGTTCGTCCGCGAAGCCGTTGTCGAGAAGACGGACCCCGTGAGCGGCCAGAAGCCGCAGCGCTTCGTCGGGCGAGTTGGAGTCGACGTAGAGTCGCAGCGCCTGCGTAACCTGACCACGGCGCTCCAATATCTGGCCCAGCAACGTGAGGCGATCGCGCTGCGCCGTACTTCCGCGCAATTCCACCTGATGGCGCACGAAATCGCGGAACAGATCGTGAAGCCGGTAGCGCCCCGGTTCATACTCGTGGATAAATGCGACGCGCCCGCGGAGGTCCTCGATCAATGCGATTGCGCGATCGAACCCAGCCGCAACCATGACGTCGAGATCGATCTCCGGAAGTAGGGCGGCCGTCTCGAGAAGATTCTGTTCATCGTAGCTCAGCGTCTGATACACTTGCTCCGCGAGATAGCGATAGATCATCTCGCGCGTCATCGATGAAATGTTGCGAAGATCGACCGACCGCGTCGAGGAGCGCAGTGCAAACGTCATCGCCGTCGCCCAGCCGTCGGTGAGTTGCAAAAGCTCCAACAATTCCTCGTCGCGAACCGCTAGGCGGAACGTGCGGGCGGCTTCTTTGGCTTCGTCGACGGAAAACCGCAGGTCGTGCTCGTCGATCGCAAGATCGCTCTCGCCGTACGCCAGCCACGTGCCGATCGGTAGACCGCTGGTTGCGCGGGATGCAATGATCCATTGCACGCGCCCTTTTGTGCGCTCGATCAACGAGGTGACAAACCGCGCGACCTCGCGGTCGGCTTGGGCGACGTGGAGATCGTCGATCGCGATCACGCCGCGGTACGAGCGCAAATGCGAGTGCATCCACAGCGCAAGATCAGCGCCCGGTGATTGCGAGCCGGCATTTTTCTCGTAGGCGCCCGCAAGCGTGCCGCGCGCGTCGGGAGCTATCTCCGCGACGGCGTCGGCGAAACCGCGCAAAAATCCGAGTAATCCCGTACTCTCAGCCGGGACGTCGTAACGAACGTGCGGTTCGGCCAGGGTGTCGAGGTAGTGACGAAGAGCAACCGATTTGCCGTAACCCGCCGGCGCCACGATCAACACCACGCGTTGCATCGCAGCGGAGGCGATACGCTCGACGATACGCCGCCGAAAGATCGGAACGAAAACCCCGCCGGTCTCGATCTTTCCGTCGGGGCGAACGGGTCGAATCATGTGCTCCTAGGCGCCTTGCATCGGGGAAGCTCGGTACTCTTCCTCGCCTTCATAATACCCCAAGAGCAACTCCTCGACATAGAGCAGATGCAAATCGCGGTCGAGCTGCGAGTATGCGGCGGCGTTTTCGGCACGAAATCCGTCCCAATCGGCCTTGGAATTCCAAACATCCATGCAAAGGTAAACCCCGGTCTCCGTCCGATGCCGGAAGAGGCGCGTCCGGCGAAAGCCCGGATGAATCGAAAAAAGCTCCGCCCACGGCCCGGTAGCGCCGTAGGCGTGCTCGAACGCGCGGACCTGAGCGGGATGGACCCGATAGCGATAGAGCACCTCGATCATCGTCGAAGATCGAACTTTGCGGGTAACGGTACGTCCCCTTTGCCGATGGTCCGGCTGATGTCGTACGCGAGAAGATCGCCGAGGGCATCAAGCCGGGCTGCAAGCCATGCGTGCTGAGGCGGGCACGAAATTTCGCCGAGTTCGAGCACCAGCGCGCCGTCCCGCGCGTCGACTTGCCGGAATGCATAGTAGTCGTGTAAACCAACGGTAAAGTTGTCCGGCATAAACCGGAACGGGAAGAGCGGCGCGTAGAGCGCGCGCCACAGCTTCGCCGCCCGGCGATCGGCGCTGCGATGATAACCGATCGACGCCCCGCTCGTGCAAGGCGGGGCGGCACCGTCGAAATGAACGAACACGGCCATGTCGACCGCATAGCGGCCGTCGAAGTCGGCGGGTTCGCGAATCACGTTCAGACCGTGCGCGCGCAGCACGCGAGTCGCTTCGTCGGCGACGATCGGCGTCCACGCTCGCTCACCCGCCGCGCCCAGATTGCAAGCACGCCCGGGAAATCGCGCGCAGGACGCCGGCCGTCCCTCGTGTCCGGCCGAAATCAAGACGTCGCCGTGAACGAGCGCGGCCAATACGATCGAGAGCAACGTCACGACCCCGTCACCAAGGCCGAGAGCGTCGCCGAGGGCTCGACTTGCAACTCACTTTTCAAGACGTCGCGATATTGGCGGTACGTACGCAACGCGGCTGCGCGATCGCCCACGGCGAGATGCGCGCGTATCGCGACCTCGCGCGCGGGCTCATCGCACGGATCGTGGGCGATCACGTCCGAGGCATATGCGAGCGCCGCATCGGGATCGCCGCGTTCGAGCGCATCGGCGGCTAGGCGGTGCGCGATCGCCGTTCGCAAGTCATCCATACGCTGGGCAACCGGCGCGAACCACTCCCAACGTTCGAGCGCACCGGCGCGTTCGTCGCGCAAACGTTCCCACGCACGGCCGAGCATCGCGCGATCGCCCTCACGCAGCCGGTCGCGCGAGCGCAACGCCAGCGCCGCCCGATCGATCTCCCACACGTCGACAAACGCGTCCACGTGCAAGCGATACCCGTCGGCCTCGCGTTCAACCGCGTCTTCGCGTCCAAGGTGCGCGCGCAGCCGATGCAAGCACACGCTGAGGGCATTGCGCGCGGCGAAATCGTCCAGATCCGGCCAGAGCATCGCCGCCAGACGCCCGCGCAACGTCGGTTCGCGGCGCTGCGCGATCGCAGCAAGCAATTCCAGCTCGCGACCCGAGACGCGAACGAGCTCTCCGTCGACCCGCGTGCTCCCTTTGAGAATCTCGAGCACGATCGGCGCAGCTTCGCTGCGGTCGCGCGTGATCGCTGCGACGAAATTCGAGAGCATTCCAACGTTTTCATATTGGTTGGCAAATGCGTTCACGGCGTGGACGAACGCCGGCGCGTCGCAGCGCGCGGCGGCTTCTTTGGCACGCGCGGTCGCTCGATCGAACGCGCTCGGATCGCACAACGCGAGCGCGATGGCCGCCAAGGCTTCGACGAACGGCATGCGCACTTGGCCCGCCAGCTCGAGCGCCGCGGTCGCAAGCGCCGTGCGCTCCTCCTCGTCGCGCGAGCGCGAGAGGGCGATGAGATGCCCGAAGACCACGAACTTCGGAATGTCGGCGGCCCCCGGCTGCGCGCTTCGTCCGCGCGCCGCTGCGGCCAGATAGGCAAACCCCGCAACGCCCGCGCGCGCTACGGCGCTTTCGAGTTCGACGGCACTCGCGGCAAATGCGGGCCGGTCCCCGGCGAACCACGCCGCGAGCAGCGACTCGGCCGTATCGAACGCCATGAAATTAGGCAGCCCCGACTGTACGGCGCGCTCGTGAGCGAGGGTCAGGAACTGTCGTTCGAGCGACCATTCGCCGCGCACCCGCGCAATATCGGACCCGAGCGCGAGGTAGGTCCCCGAGGCCACGACGTGCATTTGATCGATGAGCGGCAGCGCGGCATTCAGGTCGCTCTCGCCGAGATCGAAGTTTCCGCGGCGTGCTCGTAAAAGTCCGCGCAGATAAAGCACGTGGCCTTCGAGTACCGTTTTGGGCGGATCGGAAAGACCGCTCTGCGTTTCAAACTCCGCAATCGCGGCGAGCGCTTCATCGACCTTCCCGACGTAACTCATGAGAAGAATGCGAAACACGAAAACGTAGTATCGCTCCATCGGCGTTACGTCGCGAGCCAGCGTCCTCCAGATGGTTTCGGCTTCATCGAGCAACGCCGCGCTATCGACGCAGAACATGCGCATCAGCGCGGTAACACCCCAAAGGCGTGGATGACGTGCGACGATCGCGGGCTCCAAACTCGAGAGAATGCGCGCGTAACGCATCGAAGGAGCTGGCTCGCGCACGACTTCGAGCGAGCCGAGCGCGCGGGCCGCGGACTGTTGATCGCCTCGAACGACGTGCAGTTCGGCCGCACGCTGAAAATCACCGCGGAGTTCGTGGGCCTGCGCGACCCGCGCGAGCAAAGCCTCGCGCCGCTCTTGCCCTTGATCCAGGAGCAGCGCGCTCAAAAGCGGATGAAGCGTAAACGATCCATTCTCGCCGCGCTCGACAAACGCGGCGTCTCGAGCGAAGACGCTGATTTGGTCGACGATCCCCGGCTCGTCGAGCGCGGCGCGCAAGTCGTCGGCGCTCGCCTGCGGAATCGCCGCGCACGCAAAGAGCGCGGCGCGCATCCCCTGATCGAGGCCGGCCAGAACTTCGTCGGCGAGATAGTCGTGAAGCTCGTCGAAAGCGACGTCGTCGAGGCGCTCCAGCAGCCGGTCGATCCGTCCCTCGCTCGCGAACCGCCTTAGAAGGAAGACGGCGACCGGCCACCCTTGGGAGACATCGAAGATCCGCTCGATCGCGCGTTCTTCAACCGAGAGCGGCGTAAAGATTTCGCGGATGTCGGCGACGTCGAACGCGAGGTCGGCCGCGCGCAAGGTGACGATCTCGTGCGGAACGGCGTACTTCGTGAGGTGCACGCGCAGCGGCTCGCGCGAGCAGATGACGACCGTGCGCCCCGCCGGCCGCGCCTCCAAAAGACGCGCGAAGAATTCGCGCGCGGCCGGAGCATCGGCTAAGCGCTCGGCTCCCTCGAACACGATGCAGCCCGCTGCGGGCTCGCGCCAGACGTCGAGCGCGAGCGCCACACGCTCGGCGACGCTGCTTCCGCCGTCCCCGAGCATCAGTTCGCGCTGGGTCAGGTCGCCCTCGCGGGCCGGGTTTTCCGCGGCCAAGGCGGGGATGAGGCTGCGCGCCAAGTCGAGCTCGTCGCGAACGTTCGAGCAGTCACAGATCGCGCCACCCTCGAGCTCTGCGAGAAATTGGCGCACCAGGGTCGACTTACCGAAGCCCGCCGGCGCGACGATCGCCACCAGCCGGGCGTCCACGCGCCGAAGCCGTTCCAGAAGCTTGCCCCGACGAAGAGAGCCGCCCACCACCATCTTCCTGTAATCGGTTTGTAATCGCGCTGTAATTAGTCCGTAAGTCCCGGGAAAGCTCGCCGCTCTACGTTATTGCTGCCAGCCGAGCCAACGGAAAGGCAACCAATGACCGTCCTAACGCAGCCCACGAGCGTCCTCGTGGTTGGACCAGACACTCCGGTTCGCAGCGCTATCGCGCGTCTGCTCTCCTTAGAGAGCGGTCTTCGCGTCGCCGGGACCGCGCCAAGCATGGCGCAGGCCGTCGGCATCGACGCGGATGTGATCATCGACGAGACCCTCTTACATCAGCTTCGGGACCTCTCGATCGCCGACTTCATCGACATGGTGAAGAGCTTGCCGCCGGTCGCCGTAACCGGGACGAACGCGCGCCACCTGCGCCCCGTCTCGGGTAGCCGGGACATGCGAGCGGCCCTGTCGGACCGCGAGCTTCAGGTCGTTCGGCTGGTGGCCGAAGGGCTCTCGAACAAGCAGATCAGCATTCGGCTGGAGCTCTCGGACAAAACCGTCAAGAACCACATCTCGCACATCCTTGCCAAGCTGAATCTTTCAGCTCGCACGCAGGTAGCGGTGCACGCGCTGCGCGCCGGCTTGGTGTAGAACCAGCGCAGCACCCCGCGAGAAGTCATAAACGAGGACGCCATCCACCGGCGTTCTCGTTGCCGTTTGCAGGGTCGTGCGAATCCGCTGCAAGAGGACCAGCCGCCGCCCGTCCCGAGGCAGCCGGCGGAAGACGACGGCATAGAGGCGGCCGCGCCGGTTGCGAACGACGAGATCGAAGGGCGCCGCGCGAGACCCGGCCGCTACCACGTCGGCGCGGCGCAGCGCGCGCAAACGCGCGGCGAGGCGCCCGTCGACAAACGCCCGCAGCTCCCGCGCGATCCGATCGCGCTCCACGAAGAGTGGCGCGGGACGCACGGCACCCAGAGCGCGTTTGACTGCCGATTCGAATGAAACCAGAGCTCGATCGACCAGCATACGCGGCGTGAGCCGATCCATCGAGAGGCACGTGACGATTGCGTCGCGCATCGCGCGTTCGGCAAGGCGGGGAAGGCGTTCGGCTGCGAGGAGTGGGTCCATCTCGAATCCATCTTTGCCTCGAGTGATGCCAGGCGCATGGCACGATCGTGTCGGAAGATGCGTTCATGCAGCGAATCGACGGACGCTTCATCTACTCGGCGAGCGATCTCAATAACGCGCTCGAGTGCGAGCATCTCATCGAGCTCGAGGCTCTGGCGGCGCGCCACGAACTCGAGCGTCCGCAGCCGGGCGATACCGCGGCGCTCTTGGCGCGCAAAGGCGATGAACACGAGGAACGCGCGCTCGCGCGTTTCCGCCGCCAGTACGGCGACGCGTTGATCGCGTTTCCCTCCGAGAGCGGAGGAACGCTAGCGGAACTCGCCGCATCGGCGGAGCGAAGCATCGCCGCGATGGACGCCGGAGCGCCGTTCCTCTATCAGGCGACCTTCTTCGACGGCACCTTCATGGGCCGCACCGACTTCTTACGCCGCATCGAGCGCCCTTCTCCACGCTGGCCGTGGAGTTACGAGGTGATCGACGCGAAACTTGCCCTCACGCCCAAGCCCTATTACCTGGTCCAACTCGCGCACTACAGCGCACATCTGGCCGCAATTCAGGGAAGCGCTCCGCTCGCGATGCACGTGCTGCTCGGCAGCGGCGCCGAACGCGCTTTTCGCGTGGACGATTTCGCCGCATACGAACGTCATCTGCGGGCACGATTCCTTGCCAAGATGGAGGGCGCTTCGAACGTCGCCTATCCTCTCGAAGTGCCGCACTGCGAGATCTGCCGCTGGCGCGAACGCTGCGTGCAGCAACGCCTTCACGACGATCATCTGAGCCAAGTCGCGCGCATCCGGCGCGACCAGATCCGGCGCCTCGAGAGCGACGGCATCGCGACCATGGCGCAGCTTGCGCACTGCGATCAGCGGCCCTTCGGAATGGAAGAGCGCACGTTTGCGAATTTGCGCGGACAAGCACGTCTGCAGGATACGGGCCGGCGCGAGCACCGGTACGTCTACGAGTTGCTCGACGCCGAGGAGGGCACGGGCTTCGAGCTGCTCCCTCGCCCGAGCGAGGGCGACCTCTTCTTCGATATCGAGGGCGATCCGCTCTACGCTCCCGAGCGCGGACTCGAGTATCTCTTCGGATTCTACGGCCCGGACGAGCACCGCTACGTCTCGTTTTGGGCGCGCTCTGCCGCGCAGGAGCGCGCAGCCTTCGAGGCGGCGATCGACTTCATGCGCGCGCGGCGCGAACGCCATCCGGATATGCACGTGTATCACTACGCGCCGTACGAAACGGCCGCACTGCGCCGCTTGATGGGCTTTTACGGCACGCGCGAGCGCGAGCTCGACGATCTGCTGCGCGGTCAAACCTTCGTCGATCTGTTCGCCGTCGTGCGTCAGACGCTCCGCATTTCGCAGCCCAGCTATTCGCTCAAAAAACTGGAGCCCTACTACGGAATGCAGCGCGCAACCGACGTGCGCCGCGGCGACGATTCCATCGTGATGTTCGAAACCTGGCTCGCCGGCGGCGGAGAGGAGATTTTGGAGGACATCGAACGCTACAACGCCGACGACTGCCGCTCGACCCACCTGCTGCGCGACTGGCTCCTCGAACGCCGCAAAGAGTATCAGGCGCGGTGCGAGCGGACGCTTTGTTGGCGTGAAAGCGTTCCGGTTGAGCCCGCGCAGGACGGCGCGCGCAGTGAACTCTCGGCACAACTGCTCGAGGGGCTCGCCCCGCCGGCTTCGCTGCGCGAGCTGCGCGCAAGCGATGAGCCAACGCGAGCAAAGTGGCTGCTCGGGCATCTGCTCGACTATCATGCGCGCGAGGCCAAGCCGGTCTATTGGAAATACTACGACCGCATCGAAAACGTTGACCGCCTGCTCGAGTTCGACCACGAAGCCCTGGGTGGACTGGAGTTTCGCGGAGACGTCGCACCGTATAAGCTCTCACCGCGCGACCGCAATCTCGTGTACACCTATACGTTTCCGGATCAGCTGCACAACCTGGGCACCGACAAGCCGTACTGTCCGCACACGCAAGGCCCGGCGGGAACGATCGTGCTGCTGGACGACGACCGTAATGAAGTTCGCGTGAAGCTTCACGGCTCGATTCGGCCCGATCGTCTCCGCGCGCTGATTCCGGGTAAACCGATACAAACCGATAAGCAACGCGAGGCGCTCGCCCGCCTCGCCCAAGCCTATCTCGACGGCACGCTCGAGCGCGCGTATCCGGCAACGCTCTCACTGCTCTTGGCGCGCCGGCCGCGCACGTGCGAGCCGCGCGAGCGTCTCCAGCCGGCCTCGATCGACGCGCGCTCGGTCGGAGCGCTCATCGCCGACCTCGACCAAAGTCATCTCGCGATCCAAGGACCGCCGGGCAGCGGAAAGAGCACGCTCGCGGCAGCCGTCATCACCGAGCTGCTCGCGGCGGGCAAGCGCGTCGGCATCGTGGCCGGCGGCCACAAAGCGATTCACAACCTCTTGCACAAGATCGAGACGTGCGCCGCGCCCATGGGGCGACGATTTCTCGGGTTGCAGAAGTACTCGAGCACAACCGAAGGATCGCAGTACGTCTCGACACACGCGTCGAGTTGGATCGATACGACGCCGGATGCCGGCGCGTTCGACGGCGCGCACGACCTAGCCGCCGGCACGTCGTGGCTTTTCACACGTCCCGAGATGGCCGGGCGCTACGATTACCTCTTCATCGATGAAGCGGGACAGATGAGTCTTGCCGACGCACTCGCCTGCTCGATGTCGGCGCGAAATGTCGTACTGCTCGGGGACCCGCTTCAACTCAAGAGCGTCTCGCAAGGCTCGCATCCGCCCGGCACCGATCTCTCGATTCTGCAGCACCTCTTGGGAACACATGAGACGATCGATCCGCGCGATGGAATCTTTCTCGACCGCTCCTACCGCATGGCCCCGCCGATCTGCGCCTTCATCTCCCACGCGGTCTACGAAGATCGGCTCCTCGCGGCGGATTCGTGCGCGAAGAATCGCGTCGACGCGCCGGGCTGGGAAGGCAGCGGGCTGCGCTTTCTTGGCGTCGCTCACGACGGGAACACGCGCTCGTCCGACCAAGAAGCTCGCGTGGTCGCCGAAGCGGCTCGCGAGCTTCTCCGTGGAACCGTCACCATCGGCGACGCCGTCCCACGCCCTATGGAAGCGCGCGACCTCATCGTGGTCTCGCCCTACAACGCGCAGCGCAAGCTGATCCGAAAGCGCCTCGAGGAGGCGGGCCTCGCCGATATCCGCGTCGGCACCGTCGACAAGTTCCAGGGCCAGGAAGCGGCGGTCGTGCTCTACTCCATGGCGACCTCGAACGACGGCACGCTGCCGCGCGACCTCGAGTTTCTCTTCGAGCGCAACCGTCTGAACGTCGCGATCTCGCGGGCCCAATGCCTGAGCATCCTCGTGTGCTCGCCTGAACTGCTCTCGGTCCGCTGCTCGACCCCCGAGCAGATGGCGCTCGTAAACCTTTTGTGCGCCTTTGTTGAACGCGCCTCGAGCCCGGCCGTGGCCGCCTAGAGGAGAACCCCGGTTCGGCCTGGGAACTCGCAGGCATGCAACACCGGCCCAACTGGATCACCGGCATCGCGTTACTCGCGATTCATGTCGGCGCTCTCCTCGCGCTCTTTCCCGCGTTCTTTTCGTGGTCGGGACTTATCGTCGCGATCGTCATCTCAAATCTGACGGGCGCGTTCGGGATCACGCTCTGCTACCATCGAACGTTGACCCATCGCGCATTGCGCATGGTGCGTCCGCTCGAGTACGCAACCGCGGTTCTCGGTGCGCTGGCGTTTCAGGGCGATCCGATCAATTGGGTTGCAACGCACCGCATCCACCACGCGCACGCCGACCGTCGCGGGGACCCGCACAGCATCCGCCGCGGCTTGACGTGGGCGCACGTCACCTGGCTCTTCCGCACCAACGAGAATCTGCCGACCGACGAGCAGTGTAAGCGTTACACGCCCGATCTTTGGCCCGACCCGGTCTATCAAGCGTTGCGGTATCTCTATGTGCCGATGCAAATCGCGCTGGCCGTATTGCTTTTCGCCCTCGGCGGCTGGTCGTGGGTCGTGTGGGGGATTTTCGTGCGCCTCGTGTTCACCTACCACGCGACGTGGCTGGTGAACTCGGCCGCTCATGCGTTCGGCTATCGCACCTATCGCACGCCGGATCGCTCGGTCAACTCCTGGTTCGTCGCTTTGGTCTCGTGGGGTGAAGGCTGGCATAACAACCATCACGCCTTCCCGTTCTCGGCGCGCCATGGCTTGAAATGGTTTGAGATCGACTGCACCTGGTGGGCGATCAAGGTGATGGCCGCGATGAAGCTCGTGGACAAGGTTCGCGTTCCGACGCGCGAGATGCGCGACCGCCTTGCCGGTGCGCAGAAAGACTTGCAGCGCCGCTACTTCCGGCGCATGACCCTGGAGTAACGAAGCAACGGCCTCCGGCTAGTCCGGTCGGGGAAATTCGCCGAATACCTAGGTGTATGGCCGACATTATGCATTTGGTCAAAATCGCCGCGCCCCCGGAGCGAGTCTACGAGGCCCTCACCACGCCCGAAGGCATCCGCGGCTGGTGGACCCGCGACGCGGATCTCGATGCAGCCGTCGGCGGCGCCGGCACGTTTCGCTTCCACGGCGGAAGCGACGTGACGACCATCACCGTGAAGGAACTCGAGCCGCCTCTCCACGTGCACTGGAAGACGCGCTCGTCCTTTCGTCCGGAGTGGGACGGCACCACGATAACGTTCGACCTGCGTGCCGAGCAAGAGTACACCGTCCTCTCGTTTGCCCATCGCGGGTTCGAAACGGCCGACGAACGCTATGCGGTCACGACGACCGGCTGGGGCGTGTACCTCGCGAGCTTGCGCCAGTATCTCGAAACCGGCACCGGCTC
>DATKPZ010000118.1:0-12119 GCA_035523815.1 Alphaproteobacteria bacterium | reverse complement strand
CGCTTGCGCGCGAAAATCGAGGAGGACGCGGGGCTTGCGCCCATCGTTGCGACGATTCACGGGTACGGATATAAATTCGTACGGGTATGAACGTTCGCGGACGGCGGATCCATACGCTTGCGCAGCTGGAGCCGCGGATCGGCGAGGTGCTCGCGCAGGGGCGTGCCGTGCCGCTGCTCGTCCTGCGGTTGCCTGAGGTCGCGCGCCTGGCGTGGCGGGATGGGCGGCGCGCCGCGCGGCGCTTGGAGCGCGAGACCGTTGAAGCCTTTGCTCGCGCGGCCGAACGCATCGTTCGCGAGGGCGATCGCCTCGCCCATGAGCCGGGCAGCGATTGGTTCGTTATCGCGATGCTCGCGCCGGCGCGCGATCCGGCCACCGCCTTGACGCTCGACGCCCGCTCGGCCCTCGAGCGGATCGCCGCGACGATGTCGCTGGTTACCGGAAAGCGGATGGAGACCGGCTGGTGGCCGCTGTGCGCGCAAGCCGACGTCGATGCGTTCGAAGCGACGATCGAGCGAGCGCTGGAACGCGGCGCGCGGGAACGCGAGCGCTACGAGTTTCTCGCGACCGTCGGCCACGAATTGCGCACGCCGCTCACCTCGATCCGCGGCTACATCGAGACCTTGCTCGAGGACGACCTGGATGTCGCGACGTCGCGGCGCTTCCTCGAAGTCGCGCGCAACGAGGCGCTGCGCCTCGGGCGTCTGGTGGACGGCATGCTCGACTTCTCGCTTCTAGATCTCTCATCGCGGCCGGTGGCCGGCGTCACCGACCTGGTCGCGGCGGCCCAAGCCGCCGTCGATGCGCTCGATCCCATCGCGCGCGAGTCGGGAATGCGGCTGCTCCTCGTGCACGACGGCGAGGCAGCCGCGAGAATCGGAGGCGATGCGTGCATGCACGTGCTGCTCAATGTGATCGAGAACGCCATCAAGTACGCCGGTCCCGGCGGGCGCATCGTCATGACGCTCGAACGCCAGGATCCGTTTGTTCAAGCGATCGTTGACGACGACGGTCCGGGCGTGGCGCCGTCCGAGCGCGAGCGCATCTTCGAACATCGCGCGCGCGGCGACGCGAGCGAAGCGACGCCCGGGTCCGGGATCGGCCTTGCGATCGTGCGCGCCATCGTCGAGCGCGCCGCGGGCAATGTGAGCGTCGTCGACTCGCCGCTCGGCGGGGCGCGGTTTATCATTCGCTTGCCGGGAGTGAAGGCGGAATTTCGGCCGAGCTTGTCGTAGAACGTCTTCCGTGGCGAGCTCACGGATTATTTTTGCTCATGAGAGCGAATCGGCTCTCGCGCAGCTCTTCGACTTCTATCGAATAACCTGGGAATACGAGCCTCGTTCGTTTCCGATAGTTTGGGATCCCAGCGGCAAACCGGTCGCTTTTTTTACGCCCGATTTCTATTTGCCGGATTATGACCTTTATATTGAGATGACCGTTGCCAAACCGGCGCTGAACACGCGCAAAAACCGCAAGCTGCGCCTGATGGTGCAGCATCATCCGCGCATTCGCGTGAAGCTCTTTACGCGGCGCGACGTCGAGCGGCTTTTTGCGCGGCTGCGGCCCGCCGCGTGATCGGCGAGGTCCTCTTCGAAGCGCCGGCGATCGCGGCGCGGGTTCGCGAGCTGGGCGCGGAGATCTCGCGCGACTATGAGGGCCGCGTTCCGGTCTTGATCGGCGTCCTCAACGCCGCCGCGACCTTTCTTGCCGACCTCACCCGGGCGATCACGATTCCGTGCGAGTACGATGCCATCGCCGTCACCAAGTTCAGCAGCGCCGAGGGGATCAGGTTCTTGAAGGACACCTCAGCCTCTATTGAGGGGCGGCACGTTATCCTAGTCGACGACACCATCGATACAGGGATGACCTTGCAGTATGTTTTCAAGTCACTCTCGGCCCGCTCGCCTGCTTCGCTCGCGGTCTGTACCCTCTTGGATCGTCCCGCGCGCAGAATTGCCGATATTGAGGTCAAGTACCGCGGCTTTGAGATCCCCGACGTCTATGTCGTGGGCTATGGTCTCGACTACCGTGGTCGCTATCGAGAATTGCAGGGGCTCTATGCTCATGGGTCGTGGCCGTGATTAAACGTTGGATGCGCGCGAGCGCGTTGATTGTGGCGCTGCTCGCCGCGACGTTTCCGCTGCGCGCGAATTCGCTGGAGCTGCAGTCGATCGAACGAGCCGCTGCCGATTATAACAGTCCGAACGCGCACCTGGCCGAGATGTTCCGATCGGCGCTGCTCGACACGGGCAAGCTCGCTGAGTACGCGCCGGACGGCACCGCCTACATCAAGACCGGTGACATCCCGGCCGAGTGGCTCCGCGATGCCAGCGCGCAGGCGCGTCCCTACTTGTTCTTCGCCAAGGACGATCCCGACACGCGCAAGCTGCTGCGTGCGATCATCGCGCGCATGGTGAAATATTTGCAAGTCGATCCGTACGCGAATGCCTTCACGCTCGATTATCGCGTGTGGGAAGAGAAGTTCGAACTCGACTCGCTCGCGTATCCGATCGCTCTCTCGTGGAGTTATTGGAAGACCACGGGCGACAGCTCCATCTTCACGCCGGATTATCAAAAGGCGCTCGACGCGGTGCTGGCAACGATGCAGCGCGAACAAGATCATCCGCGCGACTCGCGCTACACGCACAAAGAGCTGGCCGAAGACGGGAAGGGCCGGCCGGTCGGCTATACGGGCATGATCTGGACCGGATTCCGTCCTTCGGATGACGCCTGCTACTACAATTTCTTGATCCCCTCGGAGATGTTCGCCGTGGTTGCGCTGGGCGACATGGCCGAGATCGAGCGCAGCGTCTATCACAACGTGGTCAAAGCCAACGAGGCGAGCTCGCTGCGTGACGAAGTTCAGCGGGGCATCCAAACCTACGGCCTCGTGCTGGTGCCGAAATACGGCTACATCTACGCGTATGAGGTCGACGGGCTTGGACACGCGATTCTGACCGACGATGCGAACATTCCAAGTCTGCTCTCGGCTCCATACATCGGGTATACGACGCCGAACGACCGCTACTACGAAAACACGCGCCGCTTCTTGCTCTCCGCCGATAACCCGTCGTTCTACCAGGGGCAGGTCGCGCGGGGCATCGGCAGCTTCCACACGCCCGACCATTGGATCTGGCCGCTGGCTCTGATCATGCAAGGCCTCACCGCGACGACCGAGACCGAGAAGCAGGATGTGCTCACGCAATTGCTCGCGAGCGATCCGGGCGATCATCTGTTGCACGAGTCGTTCGATCCCGACGACCCCAAGCGATTCACGCGCGAAGATTTCGGATGGCCCAACGCGCTCTTCTCGGAGTTCGTCATGACCCAATTTCAAGGCGCGCCCGAGATTCCGATGGGCGACACGAGCGACCTCGAGTTCAGGTCTGAGTAGCATCTCTTCCAATCGAATCCAGCCGGCGCTGTCTATTCCATTTCCGGAGCATGAAATCGCATTGCGAATGCAAAGCGAGGGAGCATGAGCAAAGCAGATATCATCGTAGGTATTCAGTGGGGCGACGAGGGCAAAGGCCGCGTCGTCGATTTGTATGCGCAAAACTACGACGTGGTGGCGCGCTTCGGCGGCGGCGACAATGCGGGGCACCAGATCAAGGTCGGGGACGTCGACATCGCGCTGCGCATCGTGCCCTCGGGGGTGCTCAACCCGCACGTCGAGCTCTTTGTCGGCGGCGGTACCGTCATCAATCCCGTCGGACTGCTGGAAGAGCTCGATCGTCTGGCCGCGATCGGCATCGACATTTCGCGCGTCAAGATATCGGATCGCGCGCACCTCGTGCTTCCCTATCACGCGGCGCAAGATCGTGCAAGCGAACGTGCTCGAGGGGCGAGCGCGATCGGCACGACCGGGCGAGGCATCGGCCCGGCCTACGTCGATAAAGCCGCCCGCACCGGCATCACCTTCGGCGAGTTTGCGCGGCGCGAGGCGCTTGCCGAGAAGATTCGCCTGAATCTGTTGCACCGCGCGGCGCTGCTCGAAGGTGAGAACGTCCCAAGCGAGGCCGACATCGTGGGCGCCACCCTCGATGCGGCTGCACGGCTCGCCCCGCACGTGGTCGACGGCGTGGCCTACATTCATGAAAAGTTCGAGCGCGATAAGCGCGTGTTAATTGAAGGCGCGCAAGGTTCGCTGTTAGATGTGGGATACGGGACGTATCCGTACGTCACGAGTTCGCACACGATCGCCGGCGGCGCGTGCATCGGCCTGGGCATCGGACCGGGAGCGATCGACCGCGTCATCGGGGTGGTCAAGGCGTACTGCACGCGGGTGGGAGCGGGCCCGTTCCCGTCCGAGCTGCACGACGAACGGGGGGAACGCTTGCGCGAGGCGGGAGGAGAGTTCGGGACCGTCACGGGCCGTCCGCGGCGGTGCGGATGGTTTGATGCCGTGGCCGGCCGCTATGCGGTGCGGCTCAATGGGCTGCAAGCGCTGGCGCTGACCAAGCTCGACGTGCTTTGCGGATTCGAGCGCGTGGGCATCGTCACGGGGTATCGGCTGCGCGGGCAGGCCGTCGAGTTCTCGGCCGCGGGATCCCCGGAACTCGAGGTGGTCGTCGAGGAACTCGAGGGCTGGGATCAGCCGATCCGGGACGTTCGGAGCAAGGCCGCGTTGCCGCAAGCAACCCGCCGCTATATCGCCCGTATAGAAGAGGTACTAGCGACGCCGGTCGAATTGATCTCGGTCGGCCGCGAACGAAACGAACTGGTCCGGTAGCATTAAAGGGGATAGCGCCGTGACCGATACACGAGATAGTAGTCTGGCGTTCGCGCCCGGCTTCTCCCGCACCGGACATGGAGGCTCGGTGTTGCATGCCACGGTTGGCTCGGAGAATTAGGTACATATAGGCGTGGAGCGTCTTAGCTCGCTTTGGTCCGACCTTGCCGGCCGTTTATCGGCTATTTGGCAGAATCAGAATCGCCAGACGCGCACGATTGCCGTCGCCGGAATTGCTACGGTCCTTATCGGGCTGCTCGCACTTTCGTGGCTCTACTTTGGGCGCGGCCAAACCTACCAAACGCTCTTCTCGAACCTTTCGGCCGAAGACGCCGCCGCCGTTACACAACATTTAAAAGATGATAAGGTTCCCTATCATCTCTCAGCCGACGGCAAAACCGTCTACGTCCCCGAAGCCGACGTCAGCGACGAACGGGTGGCGATTGCCGGCAGCGGACTGATCAAGGGCGGCTCGACCGGTTACGAGCTCTTCGACCGCACCAACTTCGGCATGACCGAGTTCCAGGAAAAGATCGACAAGACGCGCGCGATCGAGGGAGAGCTCGAGCGCACGATCGACGGCCTCGATCCGGTCGAGTCCTCGCGCGTGAATATCGCCGCCCCCGACCAATCCCTGTATACGGCGACGCAAGAACCGACGACGGCGTCCATCGCGATCAAAACCAAGCCCGGCCAAAGTCTCGACGGAAGCCAGGTCAAAGGCATCACGATGCTCGTCGCCAACGCGGTCGACGGTCTCAAACCGGAAAACGTGACGATCGTCAATCAAGACGGCCAGATTCTGTTGCCAGGTCCGGGGGGCGCGATCAGCGCCGACGGCTCGGGCCAAACGGCGCCCGACGCGCTGAAGATGACGCAAGAGCAGTTGATCGCCAAGGAACGCTACGAGTCGGCCCTGCAGCAGAGCATCCAATCGATGCTCGATTCGACGCTTGGCCCCAAGCGCGCCGTCGCTCGCGTGTCCACGAAGATGGATTTCGACGCCAACTCGAGCGAGAGCAAAGTGTACGCGCCGCAAGGCACGGTGCTTTCCGCGCAATCGGAACGCGAATCGTACGTCGGCACACAGCCGGTTCGCAATCCGGCCATCGGCGTGCCGGGAACGACGAGCAACATCGGGACGTATCAGGCGGCCGCACAGCAGGCCAACGGCCGTTACAACCGTTCGAAGTCGACCACCAATTACGACATCACCGAGCAGAATATCAAACATATCGACGCGCCGGGCAAAGTTTTGCAGACCAGCGTCGCGGTGCTGGTCGACTCTTCCGCGCAGGTCGCAAATCCGAACGGTACGCCTGCGATCGCAAACGCGCAAACGTATCAGCTCACGCCCGCAAACGTTCAGCAGATTCGCAACACCGTCATCGCCGCAGCCGATCTCAACGTTGCGCAGGGCGATCAAGTTTCGGTGGAGGCCATTCCGTTTAACCCGTCGGTCGAAAATGCCGGCGCGCCGTCGGCGGCAACGACGACGGTTCTCGGCGTTCCGCTTTGGGCGCTGATCGCGGTCGGCATCGTCGCGCTGCTCGCCGGCGTCGGTTTCGTGACGATGCGTTCGCGCCGCGGGCGGTTCGCGCCGGCGACGGAACTCCCGTCGTTCGATACCTCGCTCGCCGAAGAGCTGCCGCCGTTCGAAGAGCACCCGATCCTCGAAGGGGCGCCCGGCATCGCCGCTCCGATTCGCTCGGCTGCGGATCTCACACGCGAGCAAATGATCGAGTACGTCACCACGGTCGCTCAAGAGAATCCCGACTCCATTGCCAAGCTCGTCAAACTCTGGCTAGCGGAGTAGGAGAGGCGAATGGAATCACCGATCGTCAATCTCTCGGGAATGGGTGGGCTGCCGGAACCGCCGCCGCTGACCGGTCTGCCGGAGCACCCGCAGATCGAGATTTCCGGGCCGGAGAAGGCCGCGATCCTGCTGATCACGCTGGGGCTCGAACTCTCGGCGACGATCTTCAAATTCTTGCGGCAGGACGAAGTCGAGCGCATCGTTCTGGAGATCGCGAAGATCACGACCGTTCCGATCGAGAAGCGCGACGCCGTCATCCAGGAAGCGTATCAGCGCGCGATCGCACTGAAGTACATCAACGAAGGCGGCATCGAGTACGCCAAGGAGATTCTCGAGCGCAGTTTCGGTGCAGGCCAAGCTGACGACATGACTTCGCGGCTCTTCGCCGCGCTCAAACACGGCAATCCGCTCGAACTCATCAAGAAGACCGAACCCGCGCAGTTGCTGCAGTTCATCCAGGACGAGCACCCACAAACGATCGCGCTGATTCTGGTCTACATGCAGCCCGAACAGGCGGGCGCGGTGCTCTCGGCGTTGCCGCCGGATCTGCAAGCCGAAGTCGCGATGCGCATCGCCATTCTCCAAAAGACCGCGCCGGAAGTGCTCGAACAGCTCGACGAGCTTCTCGGCCGCCGTTTGCTCGTCAGCGGAGCGGACTTCGCCAAGGCGGGCGGCGTGCAGTCGCTTGCCAACGTGATGAACTTCGTCGACCGCGAAACGGAGAAGAACATTCTCGATGGTCTTGCCAAGCGCGATCCCGAACTAGCGCAAGAAGTCAAGAACCTGCTCTTCGTCTTCGAAGACATCATCAATCTCGACGATCGCTCGATCCAGCGCGTGCTCAAGGAAGTGGACGGCAAGGATCTGGCGCTCGCCCTCAAAGTCGCGAACGACGAGCTCCTGGCGCGCGTCTATAAGAACATGTCCTCGCGTGCCTCCGCGATGCTCAAAGAAGAAATCGAGCTCCTCGGTCCCACGCGCATGCGCGACGTCGGCAAGGCGCAGCAGCAGATCGTCGACGTCATCCGCACCTTGGAAGAGAACGGACAGATCGTCATTGCTCGTGGCGCAAAGGACGAGCGCCTTGTATGATGACGGTCGGATGGCCGGTTAAACTTCTTGGGGTCCCGTCCGCGCGGAGCACGGATGGGTAAAATCGTAAAAGAGGCACGGTTCTCCGACGCCGCGTACGTCGTCGAAGTTCCGCACGCCGATTTCATCGAGGAAATTGCAGTAAAGGGCGAGCCGGACGACCGGTTCGCCGCTCCGTTTGGCGAGCCGTCCACCAACGGACACACCGAGCGCATCACGCTTCCGGCGCCCGAGCCGGCCGTCGATTGGGAAAGATTGCGTGCCGATGCCGAAGCGATCGTCGATCACGCGGCGAGCGACGCGGAGAGCCTGATCCGTCAGGCGCAGAGCAAAGCGCTCGAAATGATCGACGCCGCACAAACGCGCATTGCGCAAATGGAAGAAGATGCGCGCGCTGCCGGACACGAAGCGGGCTACGCCGCCGGAAAGGCGGCCGGGGAAGAAGAGCTGGCCCCGGTCCTCACGACGATCCGTGAGTTGATCGAAAGCGTTCGCGCGGAGCGCGCCGCCGTGATTGCCGCCGCGGAACCCGAGCTCACGCGGCTCGCGATGGCGATTGCCGAGCGGGTGGTGCACACCGAGCTGCTCACCAATCCCACCGTCATCGCCGAGAACGTCCGCCAGGCGCTCACGCGACTGGTGAGCCGTGAGGTGGTGACCTTGCGGGTCAATCCCGTCGATTTGGACACGATCCGACAGCATCGCGACGAGATTGTGGCAGCCGGCGACGTCGAGCATTTGCGGATCGTCGAAGATCAGCGCGTCGATCGCGGAGGCGTCATCATCGAGACCGATGCGGGCACGATCGATTCCAAGATCTCGACCCAGCTGCGAGAAGCGCGGCGCGCGATTCTGAGCGACGATGAGATCGCGCTCGGCGAAGCCGACCTGCTGCATTCGCCGGCTCAAGCTAGCTAAGCGGGCGGCTCATGGAAACCAACGTCTACTCCGCCGAGCCGTATCTCGAAGCGCTGCGGGGCGCCGATTTGGTGCGTCAGTACGGGAAGGTGCGGCAAGTCATCGGCGTCGTGATCGAGAGCCTCGGGCCGAACATGGCGGTCGGCGAGACGTGCTCGATTTCCTATAAGCGAAACGTCGAGCCGGTGCTCGCCGAAGTCGTCGGCTTTCGCGATAACAAAGTGTTGATTATGCCCTTGGGTGAGCTGATGGGAATCGGCGCGGGCAGTGACGTCGTTGCGCACGGTGCGCCGCTCGAGATCGGCGTGACCGATCACCTCCTCGGCCGGGTACTCGGCGGCCTGGGGCGCCCGATCGACGGACTCGGCACGATCGTCGCGGAGAATCGTGCGGTCGTCACCGCTGCGCCGCCCCCGCCTCTCTCGCGCCGCCGCGTGACGGAACCGCTTTCGCTGGGCATTCGCGCGATCGACGGATTGCTCACCTGCGGGAAGGGACAGCGCGTCGGCGTCTTTGCGGGATCGGGCGTTGGAAAGTCGACGATCCTAGGCATGATCGCCCGCAATACGGCCGCCGACGTGAACGTCATCGCGCTGGTGGGCGAGCGCGGCAAAGAAGTGCGCGACTTCATCGAACGGGATTTGGGAGAAGAAGGCCTGCGCCGCAGCGTGGTCATCGTCTCGACCAGCGACCAGCCGGCGCTCGTGCGCATCAAGGCGGCGTTCGTGGCCATGACGATCGCGGAATATTTTCGCGATCAAGGCCTCGACGTGATGTTCATGATGGACTCGGTGACGCGCTTTGCGATGGCCCAGCGCGAGGTTGGCCTCGCGATCGGGGAGCCGACGACGACTCGGGGATACACGCCGTCGGTGTTCGCGCTCTTGCCCAAACTGCTCGAGCGCGCGGGCACCTCGCAGCGCGGCACGATTACCGGGCTCTTCGCCGTACTCGTCGACGGCGACGACATGAACGAACCGGTCGCCGACGCGGTACGCTCGATCCTCGACGGACACATCGTGCTCTCGCGCCAGCTCGCCTCGGCCAATCACTATCCCGCGATCGACGTGCTGCAGAGCGTGAGCCGCGTCATGCCCGACGTCGTCGACGCCAATCAATACTCAGCTGCCTCGGCGATTCGCGACGTCCTCGCCACCTATAAAGACGCTGAAGATCTGATCAACATCGGCGCGTACGTTCCGGGAAGCAATCCACGCGTCGATCTCGCACTCTCGAAGATCGAGGGCATCCGGCACTTCTTGCGTCAGGGCATCTATGAGTCCAGTTCGCCCGAACAGACGCTCGCTAAATTGATGAGCGTCACGTGAAACGTTTCACCTTCGCTTTGCAGCCCGTGCTCGATCGCCGCAAGCGCATCGAAGACGAGAAGCAGCTGATCGTCGCCGCCCGGGCTCGCTCGCTGGACGAGGCCGAGCGCGAGCTTGCGCGCCTCAACGAGGAATTTCGCCGCCACTCCGTGATGCTTCGCGAAAAGCACGCCAAACTGGAAACGCGTGAGCTGCAGAGCATCTACGCGCACTTGCAGTTCTTGGACCGGTGCATCATCGCGCAGATCCGCATCGTAGCCGAGCGCCGCGTGGCGCTCGACCGCGCCCGCACCGAATTGCTCGAAGCCAGCAAAGAGAAGAAGATCGTGGAGAAGCTCAAAGAGCGGCGCCGCGAGGGCTTTGTGCTTGAAGAACAGCGCATCGAACAGAAAGAGCTCGACGACGGGAACGCCCGCCGATACGGGCGCGTCCAACTAGGAGGTACGCCGTGATCGTCACTCGCCGGCGGCGCAAGCCGTTTCCGTGGAGACGTTTGATTTTACCCGTTGTCGCGATCGGTCTGGTCATTTTTGCGTTTGCGTGGCCACCATCGCGCAACGTGATCACGGGCGGCCCGCTCTCGCCGCTTTTGCAAAATCTCGGCGCGCGTTTCAACACGGTCGCAGCCCCGTTTCATTTTGCCGCGCAAAATCAGGTCATCGGCGACCGGAACCGCCAGATCGTGCAGCTTCAGGCGCAAATCGCCGGCTTGCAGTCGCAGAGTGCCGCCAAAGACAAGCAGATCTCGGCGCTGAACGCCCAGATCAGCCAACTGCAAACGCAAGCGGCCAACGCGCGGTCGTCGGCGGCCGCTCCGGGTGCGTCGAAGCCTGCCGCATCGACGCAGAGTAATCCGGCAGCGGCAGCCGCTCCGGCCGCCGCGGGCGACACCACATCCACCGCGACGCCGGAAATGCGCCGCACGGCGCAGGTGTGGGCCAACATGCAACCCGAGAACGCCGCGAAGGTCGTGCAAAAGCTGCCGATTCCGTACGTCGCGCAAGTGCTGGCGTTGATGTCGCCCGACGATGCCGGTGCGATTCTCGATGCGGTTCCACCGACGTTCGCCGCGCAAGTTACGCAGGAGAATCCCGGACTCAAGACGTAAGCGCGGCGTCTTGATCGTCCGCACGCGCACGCTCCCATCCGACGTCCTCTCGCCGATCGGCGCATATCTTGCGCTCGCGTCGCCGGGTGCCGCGTGTTTGCTCGAAAGCGTCGAGCACGGCGGCAAGATTTCGCGCTACTCGTTCATCGGGCTCGATTACCTTGCGGCGGAGTCATTTCAAGCAACGCCCGGCATGCTCGACCGGATTCGCGCATTCGTCGAGCGCTATCGTCCGAGCGACGATCCAAGCGGGTGGGGCGGCGCGCTCGTCGCGTTCGCCTACGATGCCGCACGCCCGTTCGCGCATCTCCCCGAGCGTACGCAGGACGCGCCGGCGATGCCCGCTGCTTACGTTGCCGTCCCAGCCACGTGGCTGGTCTTCGATCATCTCACGCATTCACTGGTGTTGTGGGGCTGCGGTGAGGGAGCGGCAAGCGTCGAGCAACGACTCGATGCCTATGTCTCGCGTCTCCTCGCGCAAACTCCCCAGCTCGCGCGTCCGGTTCGCGCCGCGGGGACCGTGGACGCGTCGATCGACCGCGAGACCTACCTCGAGAAGGTTGCGCGCGTCAAACACCACATCTACGACGGCGACGTCTATCAACTGCAGCTTGGGATCCGCTTCAGCGCCGAGCTCGAGGGCGACCCGTTCGACCTCTACCGCGCGCTGCGCCGTCGCAATCCCTCGCCGTACATGTTCTACGTTGACGGTCCGTTTGGGACGATTCTGGGCGCGAGCCCCGAGTTTCTCGTGCGCTTGGAGGGAAGGCGCGCGAGGATTCGGCCGCTCGCGGGCACGCGTTCACGCGGCGCTAGTGATGAAGAAGACGCGCGCATCGCACGCGAGCTCCTCGAGAACGAGAAGGAGCGCGCCGAGCACGTGATGCTGGTCGACCTCGGGCGCAACGACCTCGGGATGGTCTGCGAATACGGTTCGGTCGCGGTCGACGAACTGCTGCAAATCGAGCGCTACAGCCACGTCATGCACATCGTGTCCGATCTCGTCGGGGAGCTTCGGCCGCAGTGTGACGGCCTGGACCTCTTTCGCGCCGGATTCCCGGCCGGCACGGTGACCGGAACGCCGAAGGTCCGCGCGATGCAGCTCATCGACGAACTCGAGCCGGT
>DATKPZ010000117.1:0-3586 GCA_035523815.1 Alphaproteobacteria bacterium | reverse complement strand
AG
Organism: Alphaproteobacteria bacterium; assembly: GCA_035523815.1. Lineage (GTDB taxonomy): Bacteria > Vulcanimicrobiota > Vulcanimicrobiia > Vulcanimicrobiales > Vulcanimicrobiaceae > Aquilonibacter. The sequence continues at coordinate 3,584 of DATKPZ010000117.1, read as the reverse complement.
CGATCAGATTCCAATCCAGCGCGCCCGATTGCAGCATGACCAGATTGGTCGACGGATCCGAGACGATCCCGATATCCAGCCGATCCACCGCCGGTTTTCCGCGCCAATAGCGCGGGTTCGCCCGATAGATCAGGGATTCACCGCGTTTCCAGGAGACAAACACATAGGGTCCGTCGCTCACGTACGGGAGGCGCGCGAGCGGCACGTGCGCCGGCAACACCACTTGCGAATTGATTCCGTAACAGAAGTAGGTGAGTACGGCGGGCGCCCAGGCGCGGCGCAGACGCAACACGACGGTTGAGGGGTTCGGCGCGCTCGCGCGCTCGATTAGGTCGTAGCCTTCGTGCGAACGCACCGGATTACGCGGATCCATGATCGCGTGCAGCGTGTAGAGCACGTCGGCGCTGGTAAGCGGCACGCCGTCGCTCCAGCGCACGTTTGGGCGCAGGTGATACACGATGGTGCGCCCGTCGGGCGAGATCCCGCCGTTTTCCAGGCTCGGAATCCGGGCGAGCAGCACGGGCACCGGCCGGCCCCGCGCGTCGAGGTCAATGAAGGGCTCGTAGGCCAGGCGTGCGACCTGCCCTTCGGCTGAGGAGGCGTCCGGATGCATGAAGAGCGGGTCGAGGGTCAAGGGATCGGCCGCAAGGTCGAAGCGCACGGTCGAGGCGGGGGAAGCGGCAGGCGCTCCCGCTTTGGCGCAGGCGGCCAGAAGGGTCACCACCGCAACCAAACGAATCCACGGTAAAATAGTCAAACGACCGAATACCTTGCGGCAAGAAATGCGACTTTAGCGAATATGATTGTCTCGGATGACCTCGATAACCTCGACCTTGCGCTGCTGGAGGCTCTTCAGCGCAATGGGCGCTCGACCTTTGCCGAACTCGGGACGCTCGTCGGGCTCAAACCGCCGGCCGTTCACGACCGGGTCAAACGCCTAGAGCAGCGCGGGCATATCCGCGGGTACAGCGCGCAGCTCGACGGCCGCAGCCTCGGACTCGAACTGATCGCGTTCGTGAGCTGTTATACAGCTCCAGACGCTGCGTACGATCGATTCACCAAAAGTTTGAGCGAGATGCCGGAAGTGTGTGAAGTCCATTCCGTCGCGGGCGAAGAGTCGTTCGTCTGCAAAGTGATGACGCGTTCGACGCAGCATCTCGACGAGCTGCTTTCACGCCTCAAAGCGCTGCCGGGCATGGCGCGCACCAAAACGACGATCGTACTTTCCACGCCGTTCGAACGCGACGGGATTTCGGTGCGCTCGTGAGCGTCGCGCCCGGCCGCCGGCTTCATCCGCTCGGCACGCACCGCGTCATCGATCCGCCGGGCGCCATGCCGCAAAGCGCCTGGAAGATCGACAACACGCCGGTCGCCCACGATAATGAAATTCTCTGCGAGGTCGAGGTACTGAACATCGATTCGGCCTCGTTCAAGCAGATCGCCGACGCCTGCGACGGAAGCGCATCGCGCATCGCCGAGCACGTGCACGGCATCGTGCGCGAGCGCGGCAAACAACACAACCCGGTTACGGGCAGCGGCGGCATGTTCATCGGCTTCGTCCGCGAGATCGGCAAGGATTTACGCGATGAGATCGATCTGCACGAGGGCGAGCGGATCGCGTCGCTCGTCTCGTTGACGCTTACGCCGCTGCATATCGAAGCGATCGAACGCGTCGACGTCGCGACCGGGCGCATTTGGATCCGCGGCAAGGCGGTGCTTTTTGCGTCGGGTTTGTGGGCAACGCTGCCCGACGACATCGACGAAAACGTCGCCCTCGCCGTGCTCGACGTCGCCGGCGCACCCGCGCAGGTTCGCCGGCTCTGCGAGCCGGGCCAGACCGTTGCGATCGTCGGCGCCGACGGCAAGAGCGGGATGCTCGCCTGCGCGCAGGCCAAAGCCCGCGTCGGTCCGGCCGGGCGCGTCATCGGCATCGCACCATCGAATCAAACCGACGCGGCTACGTTGCTCGTCGAACACGGCTTGGTCGACGCCTTCGTCGTGGCCGATGCGCGCGACGCCCTCGACCTCAGCGAGAAAGTCGCGCTGCACGCCGCGTCGCTTGCCGACGTTACGATCAACTGCGTCAACGTGCCGGGCACCGAACTTGCCTCGATCCTGTGTACGAAGGACGGAGGCACCGTGTACTTCTTTTCGATGTCGACGTCGTTCACCGCGGCCGCCCTCGGCGCCGAAGGCGTCGGCAAAGACGTCACGATGATCGTCGGCAACGGTTTCGTGCGCGGCCACGCACAGACCGCGCTGCAGACTCTGCGCGACCATCCCCCGATTCACGCCTATTTCACCAAACGATACGCCGGCCGGTAAGGAATCCAGCAACCATGAGCGAGATCACGCATCTCAAGCCACCCGTTCCCCCGTCGCACTTTGCGTACAAGGCGCTCAAACAGGGCGAGTTTTGGCGACACGTTCCCGCCTATCGCGAGATCGACGAGGCGACCTTCCTCGATCATCTCTGGCAGCAGAAGAACGCCGTCAAAACGCCGCAGGAGCTGCTCGCGACGATCAAAGATTTGTGCTCGAGCGATTTCTTCGCCGACGTCGAAGCGGGATTCGAACGTGCGCCGATGGCGGTGCGCGTCTCGCCGTATGCGCTCGCGCTGGTCGACTGGAACGATCCGGTCAACGATCCGATCCGGCGCCAATTCGTGCCGCTCGCGTCCGCGCTGCTGCCCGATCATCCGCGCCTGACGCTCGACTCGCTGCACGAGCAGGCCGACTCGCCGGTTCCCGGTCTGGTCCACCGCTACGTCGACAAGGCGCTCTTTCTGCCGCTCAATACCTGCCCGGTCTACTGCCGCTTCTGCACGCGCAGCTACGCGATCGGACCCGACACCGAAAACGTCGATAAGGTCGCGCTCGCCAAAACGCCCAAGCAATGGGAGGACGCGTTTCAATATATCGGCGAGCGGCCCGAGCTCGAAGACATCGTGATCTCGGGCGGCGACGCCTACCAACTTCCGCCCAAGAACATCACGCTCATCGGCAACGCGCTGCTCGACATCCCGCACGTGCGGCGCATGCGTTTTGCGACCAAAGGCCCCGCGATCATGCCGATGAAGCTGATGACCGATACGGCCTGGCTCGACGCGCTCACCGGTGTGGTCAATCGCGGGCGCGCGATGGGCAAAGACGTCGTTCTGCACACGCACTTCAATGCTCCCGAAGAGATCACGTGGATCACGCAAAAGGCGATGGCCTTGCTATTCGAGCGGGGTATCTTCGTGCGCAACCAATCCGTGCTGATTCGCGGCGTGAACGATACGCCCGAGCGCATGGCGCTGCTCGTCAAGCGGCTCGAATACGTCAACGTGCATCCGTACTACGTCTACATGCACGACATGGTCAAAGGCGTCGAGGAACTGCGCACCACCGTGCAGACCTCGATCGAGATCGAGAAGTTCGTACGCGGCGCGACCGCCGGCTTCAACACGCCGCTCTTCATCTGCGACGCTCCCGGCGGCGGCGGAAAGCGCGACATCCATTCGTTCGACTTTTACGATCGCGAGAACGGAATCTGCGTCTACACGGCACCGGCGGTGAAGAAGAATAAAGCCTTCGTCTAC
>DATKPZ010000116.1:0-8962 GCA_035523815.1 Alphaproteobacteria bacterium | reverse complement strand
CAAACCGGTCCGAAGGACGACGGCGTGCTGATGAACGCGCTGCTCCCGCTCTCCACCACGTCGATCGTCGGCTACGTCTCGGTGACGGGCGAGTCGCTGCGAATCGAGGACGCGTACGCCATTCCCGAATCGTCGCCCTATCAGTTCAACCGCGGGTTCGACGACAAGAACAACTACCGAACCAAGTCGATCCTGTGCGTGCCGATGCGCAACTTGCATGGCGACGTGATCGGTGCGATTCAACTCATCAATCGTAAGCCAAGCTTCCAAACCGAGCTCGAGTCCCCGGCGCACACCGAAGAGGTCGTGCGCCCGTACGATCCGCATGACGAACGGCTGCTCACGGCGCTCGCCTCACAAGCCGCCGTGGCGATGGAAAACGCGCGCCTGGTCGACGCGATTCAGAATCTCTTCGAACGTTTCGTGCATGCGTCGGTCAAGGCGATCGAAGTGCGCGATAAGTCCACGCAAGGCCACTCCGAGCGCGTCGCCGCGCTCACCGTCGCCCAGGCCGAAGCGATCAACACCATCGAGTCGGGCCCGCTCGCCGGATTGCACTTCACGACCGAACAGATCCGCGAAGTCCGCTACGCCTCGCTGCTCCACGATTTTGGCAAGGTCGCGGTGCCGGAATACATCTTTGCCAAGGCCAAGAAGCTACCCGACGGGCGCCTCGACACGATTCGCTTGCGCTTCCTGCTCGCGCTCGAACAAGCCCGAAACAAAGATGACAAAGAGTTGCTTCGCGAGCTGCTGGCCAAAGTGGAGACGGCGAACGAGCCCAACGTCGTGGCCGATGCGGCCGACGAAACGCTCTTGCGCGCGATGGAGCGTCGTTACCGGGACACCGACGGTCCCCGTCCGCTGCTCGAATCGTTCGAGTACGACTACCTCACCATTCCACGCGGCTCGCTTTCGGACGACGAACGCAACCGCATGCAAGAACACGTCACCCAGTCGTTTCTGTTTTTGCGCGAGATCCCGTGGCAAGAGACGCCCTGGCGTGAAGTGCCCGATTTGGCCTACGGCCACCACGAGCACCTCGACGGCACCGGCTATCCACGCAAGCTCAAGGGCGAGGCGATCAAGCCGCAAGTGCGGATGATGACGATCAGCGACGTGTTCGACGCGTTGACCGCGTCGGACCGTCCCTACAAGAAAGGGATGTCGACCGAACGCGCGCTCGACATTCTCTCGAAGGAATTCGCACAGCGCGGCAAAGTCGATCCCTTGCTCCTCGACGTGTTCATCCATAAGCGCCTGTATGAAGTGACCAATCGAGACGAACGTAACCCGCTGATCAAACACGTTTCGTAAGCATGCGCAACTGGGTGTGGGTCGCAGCGCTGCTTCTGGCGGGATGTGGTTCCGCCGTAACCTCGCCCGGGCCCACGCCCGCCATCGTCTTCGAGCCCCTGGCGGTGCCCACGCCGCAATTTTCGCCCGGGATCACGCTCCCGACCGGCATCACCGGAAGCTATATCACGGCAACCGACGTCGAAACGAACGGCTCGACGCAGGGCGCGCTCTACGACCAAAGCACCGGTCTGTGGACGACGATCGCGTACCCATCGGCGGCGTCTACCGCAGCCTATGGACCGGCGATCACCGCGTCGGGCTACCGGGTCGTGGGCAGCTATAAGCCGCCCGGAGCGATCGACGACGACGCGTTTTATTTCGACTCGGCAACCAATACGTACGCCGCCATCGATCCGCCGGCGAGCTTTTGCGCGCCGAATCTGTGCAATGAGGCGATCGCCCACAGCAGCTACGGCCTGACCATCTTCGACATCGTCGGAAACTGCGACAGCCTCACCACCGCACCGGCGCCCCTCTCTTATCCGTTGACCGCGCACGCCTTTCTCTACATTCCGGCGAGCGCCACCTACGCACTGATCGACCTGCCGGATGCGATCAGCACGACGGCCTACGGCATCTGGATCGATACCGACACCGTGATCGCGGGCGGATTTACCGACGCAAAGGGCACGCACGGCTACGTGCGCGGGCTCGTGAGCAACACGGTCATTACCTACGACTATCCGGGTGCGGGCATCACCCACTTCGAAGGCATCACCGGCGCGGGTGGAGCGGGCAACTATAATCTCGCAGGCGATTACAGCAACGCGACAGCAGGCAGCACGGTGTACGGATTCTGGCTCCCGGTACGAAACTGGACGTTCGGCGCACCGGTCGTGCTCGGAGCGGTCAGCGCAAACTCGGTCTATTCGAACACCGTCGTCGGCATCATGCCGGCGGGCACATCGTCGACCGGCTACATCGCTACGATTCCATAGCCGAGACGCCGGCGCGTTCGCGCTCATCGAGCGCGTCCCGCATGGCCGCATACTGCGGCGCGATCTCGGCCAGTGGCACGAGCACGAAGGCGCGTTCGTGCAGGCGCGGATGCGGGATCACGAGGTCTCCGTCGTCGATCTCTTCATCTCCATACATAAGGATGTCGAAGTCGATGCGGCGCGGGCCCCAGCGTTCGCCCGTTCGAGCGCGGCCGAGCTGCGTTTCCAGCCGTTTGAGCGCGCCCAACAGTGCGTGCGGGCGCAACGTGGTTTCGAGCGCGACGACGGCGTTGACGAACGCGGGCTGATCGGTCTTGCCCCAGGGTTGCGTGCGGTACAGCGACGAGACCGCGCTCACCTCGCCGAGCGAACCCAGCGCCTCGATCGCCGCGCTCACCTGGCGCACCGGGTCGTCGAGATTCGACCCGACGCCGATGTACGCGCGGATCACGGCCAGGGTTCGCGCTGACGGACCAACCGCACCGACGGCGTTGCACCGTCGAGCAAACCGGGTTTTGCGATCGAGATGTCCGCGCGGACGATGCGCTGGTCGACCGCCACCTCGTCTAAGATCGCGGCCGCCAAGCGCTCGAGCAGGGCGTAGGATCGGCTCTGCACGATCTCTACGATGCGCCGCTGCACCCCCGCATAGTCGATCGTATCCGAGAGATCGTCGCTCGCGGCGGCCGCCGACAGGTCGAGATGCAGCTCGAGGTCGACCTGAAACGGCTGGGAAAGCTCGCGCTCCTTCGGATACGCGCCGTGCCGTCCGTGCGCGACGATGCCGCGCAGGACTATCCGATCCATCCGCTCGGTCTCCAATCGCGCACGATCGCGTCCGAGACGCTGATCACGTCGCGGTTCTGCGCGACGTCATGCACGCGCACGATGTCGATGCCCGCCGCGATGCCCAGCGCCGTCGTCGCCGCCGTGCCGTAGATGCGCTCGTGCGCCTCGCGACCGGTCAGTTTGCCGATGGTCGATTTGCGTGAGGTTCCGAGCAGCGTCGGAAAGCCGAGGTCGCAGATGCGATCCAGACTGCGGAGCAAGCGAATGTTGTGATTGGGCGTCTTGCCGAACCCAATCCCAGGGTCGAGCATGACGCGCTCGGGGCCGATGCCGCAGATCAGCGCTCGCTCCGCGCAGTCGCGCAGAAATACGGTAACCGCCTCGACCACGTCTTCGTCGTAGTGGGTTCCCGCTTGATTGTGCATTGCGGCAATCGGCATATCGAGCTCCGCGGCGACCGCAAGCAGATCGTCAGGCGCACCGTGCACCGAGTTGATCATGTCTGCTCCGGCCGCCTGCGCTGCGCGCGCAACGGCGGTTTTATAGGTGTCGATCGAAATCACCGCATCGCGGAGCCGCTCGCGCACACCGGCGACGACCGGGATGACTCGCGCCAGCTCCGTCGCTTCGTCGACCGGGGCGTGCCCCGGCCGCGTCGACTCCCCGCCGATATCGAGCATATCGGCGCCCGCATTCCACTGCCGCACCGCATAATCGATTGCGGCGTCGATCTGCGTTTGCCCGTCGCCCGAGAACGAGTCGGGCGTCACGTTGACGATCGCCATGAGGTACGTCCGTTCGCCCCAGACGAAGTTGCGCCCGCGAAGGCGCATCACGCCGCGACCAGCCACCATTCCCGCAATGTCGCGACCAGAAAGGTCGAACCCGTGACCACGATCACGTCGTTTGCAGCGGCGCTGCGCCGCGCGACCGAAAGGGCTTCGACCGCGTCGCTAACGACGCGCCCCCACGTGCCAATGGACTCGGCAATCCGCAGCAAGCGCATGGGACTCGTCGCCTCACGGCCGGCTATATCGAAGGTGGTAAAGACGAAATTCGAGGGCAGGCGCGCAAACGTGCGCAAGATCTCAGGAGCATCTTTGCTCGCCCCGATCGCCACGACGAAGGTGAAGTGGCGGTCGCCATAGCGCTCCTCGAGCGAGCGCACGAGTTGCTCGGCTTTCTCGCCGTTGTGCGCGATGTCGAAGACCAGCGTCGGATGGCCCGGATAGACTTCCATCCGTCCCGGGATCACGAGATCAGCCAGTGCGCTCTCGATCTGCGCGGGGCTCGGGCGCAGCGGCTCCGGCAGCGCTTCCATGGTAACGATCGCCGTTGCGGCATTGCGCCGTTGAAACGAACCGAGCATGCGCGTTTCGATCGCATAGCGCGCGCGCGGCGTCACGACGTCGAAGCGCTGCGCTTCGCGCTCCATGCGTACGTTCTCCAGCGGCACCTTAGCCGGCCGGGCATCGACCAACGGCGCGCCGGCACGGCTCGCTTGATCCGCGATGACGGCGAAGGCCGCTTCATCCTCGGCCGCGACGACGATCGGTACGCCGCTCTTGGCGATGCCGGCCTTTTCGAGCGCAATCTCTTCGATCGTCTCGCCGAGGACGTCGGTGTGATCGAACCCGACCGACGTAATCGTTGCGACGACGGGGACGATCACATTGGTTCCGTCGAGGCGGCCGCCAAGGCCGACTTCGACCACCGCGACGTCGACGTTCTCTTGCGCAAAGTAGAGGAGCGTCAGCGCGAGCAACGTTTCGTAGTACGTCGGCCGCCCGTGCCCCTGCGCGGTGCGCTCGATTGCGGGCATCATCTCCTCGAGCAGCGCAGCGAAACGCTCTTCGCTCACCGCAGCGCCGTCGATGCGCGCGCGCTCGGTCATCGAACGCAGGTGCGGCTTGGTATGCAGACCGGTGCGCTTGCCGCTGCGCTGCAACGCGGCGGCGATCATCATCGACGTCGAACCTTTGCCGCTGGTTCCTCCGACGTGGACGGTCGGATAGCGGTCTTGCGGGTCGCCCAGCTCATGCATGAATGCACGCATGCGCTCGAGCCGGTAGGGCATCCGCCGCGAGACCGTTTCATTGATCGTGGCCAGCAGATACGCTTGGGCGGCTTCAAAATCCACGGATGTTCCTCAGCCGTCGCCGACGGTGCCGGCGAGCAGTTCGAGCGCGTGGGGCAGCACCGGCAGAATTACCGCCAGCGACTCGGCCACCGCCTTGGGACTGCCGGGAAGATTGACGATCAGCGTCCGATGGCGCACGCCGGCGATCGCCCGCGAGAGCATCGCGGTGCGCACGATGGGAACGCTCGCCGCGCGGATCGCTTCGGGGATCCCCGGCACTTCGTAGTCGAGAACCGCCGCCGTTGCCTGGGGCGTGCGGTCGCGCGACGAGAGTCCGGTGCCCCCGCTGGTCAGAATCAACGCCGCGGCGCCGCGATCAGCCAAGTCGATTAGCTCCGCCTGCAACGCGCCGGCGTCGTCGGGTAAAATCATCTCACGCACGACGGAGTAACCCGCGCCGAGCTGCTCGCGCATAACCGGAAGGCAACCGTCTTCGCGACTCCCATCGGCCGCGCGATCGGAAAGCACGATGAGCGCGGTGCTAAAGGGCACTCTTACCGCCGGTCTTCGAGAGCAACCGAACGCTTTCGACCACGATGCCCTTGTCGACGGCCTTCGTCATATCGTAGATCGTCAGGGCAGCGATGCTCGCCGCCACCATGGCTTCCATCTCGACGCCGGTCTGCGCGCTCGTCGTGGCCTCGGTCTCGATGCGCAGAACCTCGTCGTCCTGCCAGGAGAAGGTGACGTCCACGCGCGCGAGCGGCAACGGATGCGCGAGTGGAATCAACGCCGCAGTCTGCTTCGCCGCCAGAATGCCCGCGAGTTGCGCAGCGACGAATGCATCGCCCTTCGGAAGCGTGGCGTCACGCAGCGCCCGGGCAGCCGGCGGACTCATCCGCACCAGCGCCTGCGCGCGCGCGGTGCGCGCCGTGACGGGTTTGCTCGAAACATCGACCATGGAAATGCGGCCGTCGGCCAGGATATGTGAGGGTTTCTGCACGGCTCTATGTAAACGGCGTAGGGAATGACGCTATTCCAGGACACCGGCGACGATCCTCGGGCGGCTCGCTCATTCGTGGCCGACGTTCTTGCGTGGTTTGGCGCCGTGGGCGATGCCGCGATGGGCAACGCGCCGGGCTTTGCCGTTCGCAAAGCCTCGGTCGCCGCAGCGCTCGCACAGACCGCGCAACTTCCCGAGTCGGATTGGCACGCGCTGTATTTCGCGGGTCTTCTTCACGCAGTCGGCGCGATCGGCAATGCCGCCTACCGCAAGGGCCAAGAGCTTTCGGAGCGGACGGCGCGGATGGAGAGTTGGGACGCTCCCGCGCAGGGCGCGCAGCTCTGCGAAGCGATCGGCGCGCTGCCCCCGGAAACGGCCGATATGGTGCGCTGGCAACACGAGGCGTGGGACGGCACCGGCTATCCCGACCTGCTGCGCTGGACCGGCATCCCGCGCCCGGCGCAATTCCTCGGCATGGCCGACCGGTTCGTGCGCGCCCACGACCCGGAAGTGGCGCTGGGTCAGATCGGCCTGGAAAGCGGCCGCGCTTTCAATCCCGAAACGGTGCGCACGTTCGCGATGTGGTTCCACCTCAGCGCCGGAGAGATCGAGGTGCTCCCCGTTCCGGTCCAGGCGTTGCGCGAGGTGGGATCGGGCGCGCAAGTTCTCCTGGAACGCTTCGCCGATCGCATCGACGCGCACAACGGCGTGGATGGGCGCTGGCGCCGCGTGGCTGAGATTGCGATGGGCACCGCCGTCGCGCTTGGGCTCGGAAATGAAGAACGGCGCGACTTGGCGCTCGCGTGCAGAATCTTCGGCGCAGGCGAGATCACTGCGAAAGCGATCGAAGATGACGCCTTCGACCCCCTCGCGCGACTGGGCGTCGAGCATCGCGCCCACAACGCGACGACGGCCGCCGAATTCGCACAACCGTACACCACGTTGCAGGTTGCGGCGCGGATCGTCGGCGCGCGCGGCGAGTGGTTCGACGGGACGGGCAAGCCGTTTGGGCATGGTCGCGCGAAAATTCCAATCGCGTCGGGGATCTTAGCTGCGGCGATCGCCTATGACCGGCTCGATCGCGGCGAACGTGTCGACACCGCCGCCGGCACACAGTTCGACCCGGCCATCGTACGTGCGGTCATGGAGGCAGCGAAGCTGCGCGCATGATCGAGCTTCCGGAGCGCACCCGCCGCATCTCTCCCTCGCGCCTGCACGAGATATTGCTCGCGCACGACTGCAAGAGCCTGGTCGATCCGTTCATGGGCCTGCCGACGCATCTGAACTATCTCAAGCGTCACGGGATTGCGGTTCACGGCGGCGACTTGCTCGAATGGTTCGTGCGCGTCGGCGAGGGCCTGATCGTCAACGACCTCACCTACTTACGGGATGCCGAAGTCGCCGAGATCGTGGAGATGTTGCCGGGGCGCATCTATTCGCTCGATCTGTTCAAGGCGTGGGAAGGCGTCTTCTTCAGCGAAGAGCAGTGCATGTATTTGGGGGTCTGGCACGACAACGTACGCAACCTGCGCAGCGATCAGCAGACCGGCCTTGCGATCTTGGGACTGTGGCGCGCGTTCTGCTACTGGATGCAAAAGACCCAATCGCCCGACGACATGCAGGATACGCCGCCGAGCGAGCTTGCCTGGTCGTATATCCGCCAAACCGAGCAATGGGTCACCTCAAACATGCGGCGCAATACGGTTCGCCAAGGCGACGTCCTGGCGACGATGAGCGCGCGCAGCGCCGATGCGCTGTTCCTTGCTCCGCCACCGCGCAACTCGTTTCGCAGCGCCGACGCGCGGATTTGGATGTGGGAAGCCTGGTGGCAGGGCAATCCCTACTTCACCATCGAGCACGCCTACCGCGATTCACTGCTCGGCGCCCGCGCGGCCGACGCGCCCTCGTACGCCCGCGCGGTTGCGAGCATTCTCGCGAACGCGGAACCCTATCCGGTCGTGATCATGCAAACGACCGAGCAGCGAATCAGTGAACTCGAACCGCTCGTGCGCAACGCGCGACCTAACGTCACGACGATCGCCCCCCACCCGTACGAAATCTATCTCGTCGCCACAAAGTAGTTTGGCGTAATGCAGCGTGAGGGAGCGAAGCGACCCACGCGACTTTATCTTGCAAAGCTTCAGCTTTGCAAGATAAAGTCTAGCATTCTTCGTCGAAGTTGATCTGCGGCAGCGTCGTCGGGTTGCCTGATCCGACGAAGTACCAGATCACCTCGTGCGAGTAGAGCGGTATCGCATTGGGATCGCCGGTCCAGAGCGAGAGATCGGACTCGGGAATGATCGGACCGCCCAGAACGGTGCCCGCCGGCGGTGCGGTTCCGCTACAGTTGCTTCCGCCGCGATAAATCTGACCGCTCGTGTAGACGGTGACGGGTCCGGAGAACTGGCCAAACTGCGTCGCGTTCACCGTGATCCCCCAGATGCTGAACAGGTCCGCGGTCTGGTAGATCGGCTGCGTGACCGGCACGTTATTCGGGTTGGGATCTTCCACGTGAAAAACGCCGGTCGAGTCGTGGGTGTGGGTGGAATAGAAGCACGACGCATACACGATTTCAGCCGGTGGTGGGTTGCCGCCGCCGTAGATGCCGAGTCCGCGCGGCAACGCGAGCTCGGTCCCGTTGACGTAGATCCCGATGAAAACATGAATGTGGTAGTTGTTCGACATCGTCGCCGCGCAGGTCTGATTGTCGAAGACCGAGCCCAGCGGCCCTTGGCCTCCGCTTGGCGTGTCGTGATAGGGCGGGTTGAACTCCCCGTCAACGCCGTTCACGGA
>DATKPZ010000115.1:0-6956 GCA_035523815.1 Alphaproteobacteria bacterium | reverse complement strand
GGCTTCCAACGTCGCGGTGGGCAACTCGTGGCTTGCCGAGCGAATCGGCGAGCGCGTCGGAAGCGAACTCGTCACGATCGTCGATGACGGGACCCTGCCCGGGCGCCTCGGGAGCGCCCCGTTCGACGGCGAGGGCGTGGCGACGCGCCGCACCCCGGTTTTCGAGGCAGGGGTGCTGCGCACGTTCCTCTACGACAGCTACTATGCGCGCAAGCTGGGCGCTGCGACCACCGGGAATTCGACCGGCGGGGGCATCGGCGCCAATAACTTCTACCTGGAACCCGGAAAGGGATCGCTCGCCGAGCTCATCGCCGGCACCCCCCGCGGCGTCCTAGTGCTCGATACGATCGGATTTGCCACCGAACACGCGACCGGCACCTATAGCCGGGGAGCGCGCGGGTTCATGATCGAAAACGGCGAGCTAGCCTACCCGATCGACGAATTCACCGTGGCGGGAAATTTTGCGGACATGCTCGCGGGCGTCGACCGGGTGGCCAGCGATCTGCGCTTCGACAGCTCGACGGTCGCTCCGTCGTTTCGCGTGGCGGAGATGACCATCAGCGGGAATTGAGAACATGCCACAGGTAGCCATAAGTTTTACTCTGATCATGCGTGTGGAGATGCCGAACGAAAACGGCGCCTTCGGCACGCTCGCCAACGCCATCGGTGATGCAGGCGGCGAGGTCGCCGCCCTCGACATGCGTTCGGTAACGCGCGCGCGAGTCGTACGCGACGTCACGATCAACGTGAGCTCCGACGTGATCGCGGCGGAAGTCCGGCGCGCGGTCGAGCAGCTCGAGGGAGTCCGCGTGATCTCGGTCTCGGATTCGACGTTCCTCGCGCATCTCGGCGGCAAGATTCGCGTCGAGCCGAAGATGCCGGTGAAGACCCGCAAGGATCTTTCGGTCGTGTACACGCCCGGCGTGGCGCGCGTCTCGATGGCGATTGCCGCCGATCCGAGCAAGGCGTTTCAACTTTCGATCAAGCGCAACACGGTCGCCGTGGTTACCGACGGCACGGCGGTGCTCGGTTTGGGTGACATCGGCCCGCTCGGCGCGTTGCCCGTGATGGAGGGCAAGTCGATGCTGTTCAAGCAGTTCGCCGATATCGACGCATTCCCGATTTGCCTGGACACCAAAGACGTCGATGAAATCGTCGAAACGGTGGTGCGGATCGCGCCGGTGTTCGGCGGCATCAACCTCGAAGACATTTCGGCGCCGCGCTGCTTCGAGGTCGAACAGCGTTTGATCGAACGGCTCGACATTCCGGTGATGCATGACGATCAGCACGGGACCGCGGTCGTGATCCTCGCGGCATTGATCAATGCGGCCAAGGTCGTCGGGAAAGACTTGCACGACCTTCAGATCGTGGTCTCGGGTAGCGGCGCTGCCGGAACGGCGACGATCAAGATGCTGCTCGAAGCCGGCGTGCGCGACGTGATTCCGGTCGACCGCAACGGCGCGATCAATCGTGAAGACCGGTACGATAATGCCCATTGGCGCTGGCTTGCCGAACACACCAATCGCGAAAATCGGCGGGGCTCGCTGGCCGACGTCCTGCGCGGCACCGACGTGTTCATCGGCGTTTCGGCGCCGGGGATCCTCAAACCCGACGATATCGCGGGGATGGCGCGCGACCCGATCATCTTTGCCATGGCTAATCCGACGCCCGAGATCATGCCCGACGTCGCCGCGCCGGTCGCCGCGGTGGTAGCGACCGGGCGCTCGGACTTCCCCAACCAAGTCAACAATCTGCTTGCGTTTCCCGGTATCTTTCGAGGGGCGCTTGACGTTCGCGCGAGCCGTATCACCGAGCGGATGAAGATTGCGGCGGCATATGCGATCGCCTCGATGGTGACCGACGAGGAGCGCAGCGCCGAATACATCATTCCGAGCGTTTTCGACCCGCGCGTGGTCGACGCGGTGGCCAAAGCGGTCGGGAGCGCGGCGGTGGACGAAGGCGTTGCCCGACGGACGCTGGTAAAGTCTGAGGAAGAAGAGATCGAATCTAAGGTATAGGGAACCTGACCCCGCTCTGGAGGTGAATCGGTGGCGCTAGCCCGGATGTTGGTTATCGAGGACGACGAGGACGTCGCCCGCTTAGAACAGACGGTTCTCGAGCGCGCCGGTTATGAGGTCAAGGTGACCTCGAGCGGAGCCGAGGGCCTGGAGCTGGCCGACAGCTACAAGCCCGACGTGGTCGTGCTCGACGTGGGGTTGCCCGACATCTCCGGGCTGGACGTTTGCACCTCGCTCTCGAATTCGAACAACTGCTTCATCCTGATGGTCAGCGGTCATTCGCGTGAGCAAGATATTCTGCTGGGCCTGGGCCTGGGGGCTGACGACTACATCACCAAGCCCTTTTCGGGCAACGAGCTGGTCGCGCGCATCGCGTCGTTCTTGCGCCGCCGCGAGAAATCGACGGCAAAAAAAGAGGGCAACAATATCCTCGCGCTCGGGAGCGCACAACTCGACCGCGACTTTCACACGCTGCTCAACGACGGAACGAACGTTCCGCTAACGGCTCTGGAATTTCGTCTGCTCTGGTTTTTGGGCGAGGCGGAAGGCCGGCTGCTGACGCGCGCGCAGATTCTCGAGCATGTGTGGAACGACACGTCCGGCGTGCCGACGCGCGTCGTCGACGTGCACGTCGCGGCATTGCGCAAGAAGCTCATCGAGGTCGATGCCCCGCTTGAGATTTCGAGCGTTCGTGGCATCGGCTATCGTCTCGACAAGCGTTGATATCCGCCTCGACGCGCGAGACGGGCGTCCTCTCTACGTTCAACTAGCCGACCAGTTTGCGCAGGCGATAGAGTCCGGCGCGCTGGAGGCTGGAGCTCGACTGCCGGCCATGCGCGATCTGGCCCGCGACTTGGGCTGCGCGCTCGTGACCGTTTCGCAGGCGTACGAGCTTTTAGCGGCGCGCGGGCGGGTCATCTCGCGGGTCGGCAAAGGGACGTTCGTCGCGCCGCCGCCGGAAAACGAATCACCGTTTTCGCGCCGCTGGGAACCCGACGTCTCGCGTTTTGCGCGGGCGCAACGCCTCGACGGCGTCATGGAGCAGCTCACCCGTGCAACTCATCCCGGAGCGATCTCGCTCGCGACCGGGCATCCGGCACCCGAGACGTTCCCGTTGCAAGATTTCGGGCGTGCGGTGCATCGCACGTTGCTCGACGATCCGCCCGAAGCGATGCAATATCGTTCGTCGACCGGCGACGCCGATCTGTGCGAAACGCTGGCCGACCTTTTACGCGGGCGCGGTGTCCGCGCGGCTGCTAACGACATGATCGTGTGCAGCGGAGCTCAGCAGGCAGCGGATTTGGTCGCAACGGTGTTGCTCGACGATCGCAGCGTCGTCGCGAGCGAGAGTCCCACCTATTCCGGCACGCTCGGCGTCTTTGATGCGCGCGGCGTCACCTATGTCGAGGTGCGCAGCGACGACGACGGGGTGCGGGTAGACGACGTAGAACGCGTCTTTGCCGAATATCGGCCACGACTGTTTTACGTGAATCCGATCGCGCAGAATCCCACCGGGGCCGTGCTGCCTGCGCGTCGCGCCAAACAGATCGTCGCACTGGCGCGCCGCTACGACGTGATGGTGTTGGAGGACCAGACCGGCTGGCAGGTCACCTATGACGCGCCTGCGCCTGCGCCGCTCGCCGCTTTCGATACCGACGGCCGCGTGATCTTGATGGAAAGTCTTTCGAAGTCGATTTTTCCGGCGCTGCGGATCGGCTACATTTACGCGCGCGGCACGATCGCCGAGGCGCTCGAGGTTGCGAAAGTTCGGGCCGACGTCTTCACCTCAACGTTGACGCAACGCGCGCTTTGGCGGTTCATGACCTCGCCTGCGTACGCGCGCCACCTGCGCAGTTCGCGCGCGCTCTATCGCGAGCGGCGAGACGCGTTCGTGGACGCTCTAACGACGTATGTCCCATGGGCACAAGTGCGGCCGCCTGCTGCAGGCGTCAACGTGTGGCTTTCCCTGCCTTCCCGCATTTCGACCCAAGCAGCCTTCGAGGCGTGTGCGCGCGAAGGCGTTTTGGTGATGCCGGCCGAGCCGTTCTATCCCACGCGGGCCGGTCCGCCCGCGCTGCGCCTTTCCTTCGGTCATATTGACGCAGCGACCGCGCGCGAAGGCGTGCGCCGTATCGGTCAAGCGCTGAGCGAATTCAAGAACTGATCGGGTTTCGCGGAAGTTTAGTCTTCGCTGGGACTGCAGGTTCCTCGGAGCCGCCATCCGTAGCCTAAGCGGGTGAACTTCCGAGGACCCCTGGCGGCGGCTTTGGCCGCCGTTTTGCTGGGCGCCGCTCCGCGCCCGATCGCCTACCCTGCGTACTCTGCTCCTGCCGGCATGCGCCCCGCCGGTGCTTCGGCACAACGCGCCACCGACGCCGTGCTGCCCGACGGCCGCATCGCGGCGCCGGTCGGCGCCTCGGTCTTCGTCGGCACCGATCCGCTCGGGCTGGCAATCTCTCCGGACGGCCGCTTTGCGATCGTCGGGAATGCCGAGCAGAATCCGGCGCTCGGCGCGCCCCCTCCGTCGTCGCCGAGTGTGGTTGCCGGATACAGTTTAGCCGTTGTTGATACGCGGACGATGAGCGTCGTGAGCGTCTATCGCGACGCCGCGCTGACGCTCTTCACCGGTCTCGTCGCGACGCGCGATCCGGCCGATCCCTCGCGTACGTTGGTGCTCGCATCGGACGGAGCGCATGGACTCGTACGTTGCTTCGACCTGAGCAGTGACGGCGCGCTGACACCGGAGCAGACAATTGCCGTCACCGGATTCCCCGATGCGATCACCCTTGGACCGGACGGACGCGTTGCGTACGTGGCGAGCAATCTCGCGCAGCGCGTGACGGCGATCGACCTCGCGACGCGCAGCGTGCAGGGGACCGAAGGCACCGGTTATTTTCCGGCGGGTATCGCGGCGAGCGGCGATCGTCTCTTTGTCGCCAACGGCGGACTTTCGACATATGGTCGGCTCGCGCAGCCGGTCGCAACCCCGAGATTCGCCAACCCTACCGCCGACGAACTGCAATCTTCGTCGCTGTCGGTTTTTGCGCTCGATCGCGGCGGAGCTTTCGACACGCAGGCGCCCACGCGCGACGTTCCGATGGATCCCGTTCCCGACGGCGTCGACAACGTCGGCGGCGCGCGGCCCGATGCGATCGTGGCGCGCCGTCGCGGAGGCTATGCGTACGTTACCTTAGCCAATGTCGATCGGGTTGCGACCGTGGCGCTGGCCGGCGAGCCGCACGTCGTTCCCGGCTTGGATCTGCGACTCTTCGTCACCAAAGCGTTCAACGCGCCCTACGGCACGCAACCCAGCGCCGAAGCGCTTTCGCGCGACGACAAACGGCTCTACGTCGCACTCGCCGGTCTCAATGCGGTCGCCGTGCTCGACGCAAGCAATCCGTCGAAACTTCATCGTTTGGGTTTGATTCCGACCGCGTGGTATCCGTCGGCGTTGGCGCTCTCGCCGGACGGCCGCTACCTCTACGTTACCGCCGCGAAGGGCGTCGACGGCTGGGGCGAACTGCAGCGGGTCGATCTGCGGCATCTGCCGCTTGGTCCCGCGACGCTCTCGGCGCTGCGCTACAATCGCACGCAGATCGTGCCCAAGGCGGACGACATCGTGCCTGCGCTACACTCGGGAAAACGAAGCAGCGTCATCGACCATGTGGTCTACATCGCAATCGGTGATGAAAGCTACGACGCCGTTTTCGGGGACTTGGGACGCGGGAACGGTGACCCCGCCTACGTGACCGACGGAGCCGCCGCAACGCCGAACCTGCACGCTCTGGCAAACGCGTACGCCATCGCGGACAACTTTTACGTGGCCGATTCGAATCTCGATGCGAACGCGCAGGCTGCGCTCGCCGGCGCGGCGACGCTCTACACTCAGCGCGTACTGCACGTAAATAGCGTACGGCTTCCGCTCGACGATCATGGCGACGATCCGGAAGACTATCCGCGCGACGGGTACTTTTTCAACGCGCTCGCGCGCGCAGGGCTCTCATATCGCGATTATGGCGGGCTGCTCTCGCTTTCCGGGTACCGCGCCCAGGCTCCCGAGGTCGTCCGCGGACGCACCCCGCGTCCCTCGACGGGCGAAGGACTGGGCGGCACCTACACGCTCGACGTGCCGGCCCTTGCCGCGCTGGCCGGGAACGTCGATCTGGATTATCCGGCCTGGAACCCCGGAATCGGCGACTACGCTCGGGTCAGAGCGTTCATCGACGATATGGGGCCACTGGTTCAAAACGACCAGGAGCCGGCGTTCACCTATCTCTGGCTTCCGGCGGACGGCGCCGGCGGCATGGCCGCCGCCGACCGCGCCCTTGGCCTCGCGGTGGCCTTCCTGAGCCGCACGCCGCACTGGTCGTCGACCGCGATCTTCGTGGTCGGGGAGGGCGTCGCTGGGCCGCGCGATCACGTAAACCGCGCTCGAAGCTACGCGCTCGTCGTCTCGCCCCTGGCCCGTCCCGGCTACATCGGGCACCAGCACCTGTCGGTCGCAAGCGTGGTCAAGACCGAGGAGGAGCTTCTCGGCCTGCCGCCGCTCTCGCTGGTGGACCTGCTCTCAACCGATATGGCGGATTTCTTCGGAGCCGTCCCGTATCCGACGACATACCAGGCCCTCCCTTAAGCTAAGGAAACGATGACGACGATCGACTTTGGTCCTCGCCTGGTGGGTACTCCCACCGGTAAATTGCGCGCCGCTATTTTGATGAAGCCGGGGGCGACGTTGGAACACGCGCGCCCGTTGCCCGGCGAACCCGGCGCCGTGTACGCTCGCGCGCTCGAGCAACATGAGATCTTGCGTAAAACGCTCGCGTACTTCGCCGTCGAGACGATCGTGTTGGAGCCGCGCGGCGAGGATCCGTATGAAACGTCGATCGGTGACGCCGCGGTGGTTTTTGAAGATGGCGCCTTCGTGATGCGTCCGAGCCC
>DATKPZ010000114.1:0-3155 GCA_035523815.1 Alphaproteobacteria bacterium | reverse complement strand
TCGGCCGAGCGTCTTGGAGATCTCCAGATCCGTGCCGGTGAGAATCTGCGGAAGCGCTTCGACCACGAGCACCTTGGCGCCGACACGCGTATACACGGTGGCGAACTCGAGCCCGATGACGCCGCCGCCGACGATCAGCATGTTTTTCGGGATGCGCTTCATCTGCACGGCGTCATCCGAGTTGATGATGTACTCGCCGTCGCGCGGCCAAGCTTTGACGTCGATCGGTGCAGAGCCGGTCGCAATGACGACGCTTTGCGCCTTGACCGTATCCGTTCCACCCTCTTTGTTCTTGACGACGATCGTGCCGGCGTCTTTGAAACTCGCGTCGCCGTAGAGAAACTGCACGCCGTTGGCTTTGAAGAGCGTTTTGACCCCTCCGACGTTGGCATTGACCACGTCGGTCTTGAACTTTGCAACGCCCTCCCGGTCGACGTCCGCCTTGGGCACCTTGAGGCCGATGTCGCCCGCGTGATCGATGTGGCGGATCACCTCGCCTACGTGAAGCAGCGCTTTGGTGGGGATGCAGCCCCAGTTCAAACAGACGCCGCCGACCTCGTCGCGATCGATACAGATCACGCTCTTGCCGAGTTGGCCGAGCCGGATCGCGGCATGATAGCCGCCCGGGCCCGCGCCGATGACGACCGCATCAACTTGATGTTCAGCCACTGCACTACGCTCCTGATGGTGTGGGAAGGGGGAAAGCCCCCTTACTATATCAGGGCTTCGCCGTAGGCTGCGCCGACCTATCCCGCGAGCAGACCGGCGAGGATGCTGCAGAGCCGGGGCAGGTCCAAGGTCGACGCCGACTGCGCGACCTCGGCCAGGTCGGCCGGCTGGAGGTGCTGGGCCAGGGCGACTTCGTCGGCGGCGACCTCCCGGGCGAAGAGGCCGAACGAGACCAGGGCCCGTTCGCTGCGGTAGCGCCGGGCGGCAGCCAGGGCGAGCGCGGCATTTCGGGGGTTGCCGCCGAGCAGCAACCGCCGCGCGGTGACCTCGGCCAGGCGTGCGATGTAGAGCGGTTGCGGCGTGTGCCGGAGCAGTTCGCAGGCGACCAGAAGCTGCTCGCCGGCGACGCCGAGGTTGCCTCGCGCGAGCGAGCAGCGCGCGAGCGTTTCATGCCCCCATGCGATCATCGCCGGCGCGGAATTTTGCTCGAAGCGTTCGATTGCGTCGCGCACGTGGATGACGGCCGAGTCGTATTCACTCATCGCGTATTCGACCTCGGCGAGGTCGCCCAGCGCGATGCCGCACAGCGCCGGAGGCCCTTCGCGCTCCAGGGTGACGATGGCTTTGCGGAAGATCTCGTGCGCCCGCGCGTGATCCCCGTAGCCTTCGAAAAGAATGCTGCCTTGGTTGATCAGCGCGGTCGCGATGCCGCGCTCGTGCCCGACCTGTTCGTAGAATCGCAGCGACGTCTCGACGTACGTCGACGCGTCTTCCATGCGCCCGGTGTTGAGCGAGGCTACCGCAAGCGCGTTGTACGCTCGCGCAAGGCCGAGCTGATCGCCCGCGATCGTGAACGCCGAAATGGTCAGCGGTCCGGTCTCAACCATGCGATGGTACTCGGAGGCGGCGTGCGCAACGCATAAACCGAGGAAGTACACGCGCCCGCGGAGCTGAGCGCTTAGGCGTCCGGCGACCGATTCGAGACGCTCGGTCCAGCGCAGCCCCTCGGTGAAGCGTCCGCCTTCGGCCCAAATCGTCATCAGGACGCTGAGCACGTCGTCGATCGAAGCCAAGCGATCCTGCGGGCGTTTGAGCGCCCAGCCGATGGTGGCGCAAAAGTCGGCGTAGCGCGCATGCAAGCGCGCGATGGCCTTTGCCGCGCCTTCGCCGCTGCCGCGAATCTGCGACCAAAGCTGCGATGCAAGCGTGTTCATGCGCATCGCAAACGCGTCGTCGAGGGCACGGCGGTTGCGCACGGCCGTGAGCATGCGAGTCGCCACCGCGCGTATCGGCAGCAGCATTCGATACCCGAATTCCGTCGTCATGATGAGTGAATTGAGCGTGAGCTCATCGAGCGCTGCGCGCACTTCGTCGTGGGTCAAGTCGCCTAGAGCGACGAGGTCGTCTTCATCGAACTCGTCGGTAAAGAGCGAGGCCTGCGCGAAGGCGCGCTTTGCAGCGTCCTCCAGCTGCGAATGGGTCCAGGCGATGACGTTGCCGATCGTGCGATGGCGCGGGTCCGAACCGCGCGTCGAGCGCAACTGATACGGTCGCAGTTCGCCTAACTCTTCGGCCAGAAGTTCGAGCGAGAGCGAGGCCAGTCGCGCAGCCGCGAGATCGAGCGCGACGGCCAGTCCGTCGAGCCGTTCGACGATCGTCGTCACCGTCGCGAGCGTGGCTTCATCGATCTGGTCGCGATCGAGCCCGGCTCGGGCGAGAAAGAACGCGACGCCGTCCTCGGGCGGAAGCGGTTCGACCTCGAACACCGTTTCGTCGCCGTAGTCCAACCGGCGCTGGCTCGTCGCTAAGATCGTCACATGAGGCAGGACGCGAAGCGCGTCGATCAGCGCCGAGGTTTCGTCGGGCGCGTGTTCGCAATTATCGAGCGCCAAGATCAGCGGGCGATCGCGCAAGCGATCGACCAGCGTGTCGAGCGGCGAACGCGAGGGCTCCTGCGAAACTCCGGTGGCGCTCATCACCGTTCCGACGACGGCTTCGGGCATAACGCCGGCCAGCGGAACAAAAATACTCTCGGTCGCATGCTCGCGTGAGAAGCGGGCAATCGCTTCGTGTGCAAGGCGCGACTTGCCGACGCCTCCCGGACCGGCAAGCGTGAGCAAGCCTCCTCGCTTCAAAAAAGCCAGGAGTACGCGAAGTTCGTAAGCGCGCCCAACAAAGGGGACGCGCGTGTCGACCGCTTGATAGTCAAGCACCGTATTCTGATTGTCGGCAAGCCTTGGGCGCCAGTTCATCGAAAAATGGACCCCATCAATGCCCAACATTGGATGGTCCGGCCTCCTGCCCGACCTCGACCGAGCGTCGATCGTTCCGCTCTACCGCCAGATCTACGAGCATCTGCGCGAGGCGATTTTGGCTGGGACGCTCCCCGAGTCGACCAGGCTTCCTCCGGAGCGGATGATGGCCGAGCGCCTGAGCGTGAACCGCAGCACCGTGGTTCACGCCTACCGGGAATTGGTGGGCGACGG
>DATKPZ010000113.1:0-5404 GCA_035523815.1 Alphaproteobacteria bacterium | reverse complement strand
GGCACCGCTCGGCGCTGGGGCGCTGTTCTGGACGTGGCAACGTGCATCCTGGAGACGCGCGCTCTGCCTGGGATTACTCTGTGGCATCGTGTTTTTTACGATTTCGTTTTGGTGGTGGAGCACCACGATTCAAACGGTCGTCGGGCCTCTCGCGTACGTGGCCGTCGTCGCGGGCGCAGCAATCGAAGCGTTAGCGATCGGACTTGCCGGCGTTATGACCGCGATCGCGAGCCGGCGCGTCGCACCGGCGCTTCTGCCGCTCGCTGCCGCGCTGGCATTTGCAAGCACGGAATGGTTACGCTCGATCGGCGTCATCGGCGTTCCCTTCGCGCAGCTCGGCGTGACACAAGTTGAAACGCCGTTGCGTGCACTCGGCGCGTTCATCGGCACGAGCGGGCTCACGCTTACCGTCTTTGCGCTCGGCGCATATGCCGCATACGCGCTACGAACGCGCACCGGGCGCGCCTTCGCAGCATGCGCGGTGGTCGTCGCTGTTGCGGCGGTGGCTGCATGGTCCGCGTGGCCCGCACGATTCGCGCCGGCGCCGCGCGTGCCCGTCGTTGCCGTTCAAGGCAACATCGCACAGTCGCTCAAGTGGCAGCCGGGATCGCTCGAGCGCGCCGTCGAGCGGTACACCGCGATGACGCGCACGGCGATGAGCCTGCATCCGCGTCTGATCGTGTGGCCCGAAACGGTCATTGCCATGAGCGGTGAAGGCTTGAACCAAGACTCGCAACTCCTCGAGCAATTCACGTTGCTCGCCGCCCAGGCGAACGCGACCATCGTCGCGGGAAGCATTCACGTCTCGCAAAATCGCTACTACAACTCGCTCTATCTCTTCACTCCGATCGGGCTTGCCGGCATTTACGACAAGCGGCAACTCGTGCCGTTCGCGGAGCACTTTCCGGGCAAGGCGTTCTTGTGGTGGCTTCCCTACGTGGGTTCGCTCAACGGAGGGTTCTCCGAAGGCGACGGCACCGGCGTTTTTCCGACCACTGCGGGCCTAGCGATCGGGGAGCTGATCTGTTGGGAATCGGCCTTCGGCGATCTTGCGTACGACGAAGTTCGCGACGGCGCGCAGGTCCTTGTGGTCTCGACCGACGACGCATGGTTCGGCACGTCGTCGGGGCCGTATCAACACGCGCAGATCGCGCAGATGCGCGCAATTGAATCGGGTGAGTACGTCGTTCGCGCTGCGGCGACGGGCATCAGCGGCATCGTCGCACCCGACGGAACGTGGCAAGAGCGCCTTCCGCTCGACGTGCAAGGGAACGTGAGCGGGAAGGTGGGGCCCGCGGTGGGTTCCGTGTTCGCACGCGTCGGGCCGACGAGAATATGGTTCGCGCTGCTCGCGCTGTATCTGCTCCTCATCGCGATACCGGGGAGGCATCGTGAAGCGACGGATTAAGTGGCGTTTGATCGCGGCGATCGCCGGCGGCGCGATCGCGATCTGGATCATCACCGAAGTGATTCTTGCCGGCATCGGAACGCCGCCGCTTCCATCCGATCAGATCGGCATTACTCTGCGCGGAGGTCACGTGCAAGGCAGCCGCATCGTTACCAAAGCGTGGAGCTTTGACTACCGCGATGCGCAGCTCTCGCCCGACGGCGCCACAGGCACGGTCGACGGCGTGCACGATGGGGTGGTCTTTAAACACGGCAAACCCTACTTGAAGATCACCGCCGAACGGATCAGCATCGACACGATGTCGCTGAACTTCACCGCCATCGGAAAAGTCACGGTCGTCATGATCGGCGATCCGCTCAAGCGCTCGTTCGATACCGACCTCGTGGAATGGACCAATGCGACCAAGCTCCTCTTGATGCCGCACCCAAGCTACCTGCATGCCCAGTCGCACACCCTCGCCTTTAGCACGGTGACGATCGATTTCGGCAAGGACCAGATCCATTTCGGGGCGATCCGAGGCAGCACCGAGGTCCGCACATGAGGCGGCTGGAGGCGCTTGCTCGGTTGGCCGATAGATAAGTCATGCGCTGCCTACGCTTGGTTTTAACCTGCGCGGTCGTCCTTGCCCTCGGCGCCTGCGCGCACAAGAGCAGCGCCACGGCGGCGCAGCCGTCCCTGCCCCCGATGTTGATCGACGACCGCGGGGTCGTGATGCCGCTCGAAGAGGCCGTCACGAAGATCAGTTACCGGCCTTGGGTTCCACCGCGCAAGATTCTCAAAGTAGCGGTCATTCCGCCCTTGGGCGATCTGGACACGCCCGATCACCGCGGGGTCGCCTTCGAGTATCAGTACGGCAGCCAGGCGATGCTGCTCTCGGAATGGCCCAAGCAGAATTTCACGCTGCTCTTTCTACACGGGCAAGATATCACGTTCACGCCGTGCACGATCGCGCACTACAAAGCCGACGGCGTTGCGTGGACCACGAAATCAAAGTTGGCAATGACGTTGCAACCCGACGGAAATGTCGCTCCAAAGGACGTCGATGCAGAAGCGCGGCGACTCATTGCGCAGGGCGGATGTAACTAATCCTTTTCGGAGGCTTCGTCGGCGCGTTTTTTCTTCGCTTCGGCGATTAATTTTTTGACCTTCTGTCCGCCCTTGTGCCCGATCTCTTCGTAAAAGTCCGGCCCGTACTTTTCCTTGACGACCTTGCCGCCTTTTTGTCCGATGGATTCATAGAATTCGACACCGTGACGATCGCGCGTGGCTTTACCACCCTTACGACCGATTTCTTCGTAAAAGGTGGAGCCATAGCGATCGCGAACGGTGTCGCCGCCTTTTTTGCCGGCCTCGCGCACCGACATTTCCTTAGACTCGTCGTCTTCGCCGGTCTTTTTTCCAGCCATAGCGTATTACGACTTGCGCTTAGGTTTCTGACCGCCTTTTTGACCGATGACTTCGTAAAACGACGGGCCGTACTTGGTTTTGGTAGCCTCGCCGCCCTTACGACCGATCTCTTCGTAAAACTCGGTGCCGTATTTCGCCTTGACCCGCTCGCCGCCCCGACGGCCGGCTTCGCGAACGCTCATGCCGCCTTGCGGCTCTTCTTGGATCGACATTTGGGGTTCATCCCTCCATGTTGAAAAGGATACGAACCTACATATGCCCACACGCCCGCTCGCTAAACCCAGGAATTTGAAACCGTGATTTCGACGGTGATCGTGGGCGCCACGATCGTGGACGGCAGCGGCCGCCCACGCTTCTCGACCGACGTTGCGCTTTCGGGAGACCGTATCGCGCGAATCGGCGATTGCCGCGAGGTCGAAGCCGCTCGACGTGTCGATGGGAGGGGCTCGATCCTGACGCCCGGCTTCATCGACGCGTCCGCCCGTCCGAACGAGAGCGGCCGCTCGCTTCCCCGCCTCAATTCGAAAACGGCGCAAGGCGTAACCACCGAGATCTATCCCGACGAGCCCGGCGCGATGCGCGCCAGCGTGCGCCTGCGCGACTATGGACGGGACCTGCACGACGCGCTCGATGAAGTCATCGACGCCGCGGCGCGCGCGGACGCACCGCTCCACATCGAACAGCTGCATGTCGAGGGGCGCGAACGCTGGGGCACCGTCGACCGCGCGCTCGAGCGTATTGAGCGCGCACGCACGCTGGGTCTAGATATAACCTGCGACGTGTATCCTTACACCGCGACGTGGATCGAACTACGCGACTTGCTGCCGGCCGCTCTCGACGTCGACGCGTACGACGACGAGCGCATCGCCGCCGGCGCCGCACTCGAGATGGCAGCGCGCTTGGGCGATATTTGGCACGACCTCATCCTCGCGGAGGTTTCGAGCGAGGAGCGGTACGCATGGTGCGGCATGCGGTTCGACGAGATCGCGCGGCAAATGCGCGTGCATCCGGCGCGCGCCGCGATCGAGTTTGCGCGACTCGACGGCGAGCGGGCACGCGCATTTTACTTTTGTATGAGTGAAGACGACGTTGCGACCGTGCTTTCCGCCGGCTTCTGCGCGATCGGCACCGGCACGATGGCACGTTCTTTTAGCGAGGAACGTTACGGGGTCGTGCATCCACGCGCGTTCGGCACCTTTCCCCGCGTCATCGGGCGTTTTGTCCGCCAACGCCGCACGCTCTCGCTCGAGGAGGCGGTGTATCGCATGACCGGCCTTGCGGCCCGGGCCTTTGGACTGGACGGTGTGGGGGAATTGCGGCCCGACGCGCGCGCGGATCTGGTGCTCTTTGACGGACGTGAGTTTCTCGACACGGCGACCTACGAGGTGCCGGGATCGGCGCCACTCGGGTTGAAGTCGGTTTGGATCGCCGGAGAAGCGACGGGGAGGCCCCTTTAGATGCTCGCGCTGGCTGCGCTGACTCTCTCGCTGCAATTACGGCAGACAAGTTTCGACTTGCTCGACGGCGTCTCGATCGAGGTCGCCGTGCACAACAGTGCACGTTCACCGGTGGTGGTGAAGTTCGCTCAACCGATCGAATATGAGATCGACGTACTGCGCGGAAACGACGTGATCTGGAAGACGTCGACGGACGTTCCGGTTGAGGCGACGTTTCCGCCGCATCCGCACGAGTTCGTTCCGGGCCCGAGCGTCCTGGTGGTCTACATTTGGAACGGAACGGAGTCCGACGGTTCGTCGCCAAGCCCGGGCACCTACACGGTCCGCGCGCGCCTCCTGGGCCAGGGGATCACGCCCGAGGCTGAGGCAAAAGTGCGCTTTTTCGATCCGGTCCCGGTCGTTGCGCTCGATCATCTCAAGCAAGGCGACACGGTGACGATCGCGGGGACGCTCGACCCGACCAAGGGCATCCTGACCGACTCGACCGGGACGATTCCGCTCGCGCGTCGGCTTTTGAACGCGCCCGCGGGTACGGTCGCCGTGCGCGGATATTTGCTTCGACGCGTAGGACGCCCAAATGTCTTCTTCGTCCAACGCTGGGCGCCGATGCAATGACTCGTGAGTGGCTCTGCGCGAATGGCCTGGGCAGTTATGCGTCCGGCACGCGCAGTGACGTGCTCACGCGGCGCTACCACGGGCTACTCGTGGCGGCGCTCGAGCCGCCGCTTGGGCGGCGCGTGCTGCTCAGCAAATTCGATGCCACGGTCGACTATTGCGGCATCCAGACGGCGCTCTCCGCGAACCGCTGGCATGACGGGACCCTCGCGCCGAACGGCGATGCGACGATCGTCGATTTTCGTCTCGAGGGCACCGTGCCGGTGTGGACCTACGCGGTTGCGGACGCACTCCTCGAGCGGCGCATCTGGATGACCTACGGTGCGCACACGACCGCGATCGAGTGGACGCTGCGCGACGGAAGTGCACCGGCCGCCCTCACGCTCAAAGCCTACGTCAACGATCGCGACTATCATGCACTCACGCACGCGTACGACGTCTCGAACGTCGCGCGCATCGACGGTGAGCTTGCGACGATTCGCATGGGCGAGGGCACGACGTGGTACCTGCGCGCTCC
>DATKPZ010000112.1:0-6059 GCA_035523815.1 Alphaproteobacteria bacterium | reverse complement strand
TTGAGGATACGTCCCCATTTCGCCTTGAGCATGTCGCCCGCGGCATCGCGGCAGGCTAAAAACGTGCCGATGAGGTTCGTGTCGATGATCCGTTCGAACAGCTCGAGCGACGTGCGCGTGAGCGGCGCGGAATCGGCGATGCCCGAGTTGCTGACCAGAATTTCGATCGGACCATTCGCCTTGCGGCACTGTTCGAAGGCGGCTTTGAGCTGCGCTTCATCGGTGACGTCGGCTTGCGCGGTCGTGAATTGCCCGGCTACGCTGCCCGGATTCCGGCTTACAACCGAGACACGTGCGCCGTGTGCTGCCAGCGCCTTGGCGATGGCTTCACCGATGCCGCGCGCACCACCGGTCACGAGCGCATGCTTCCCCGAGAGTACCGCGGTGTAATCAGATGACATGCCCGGGAGATATGGCGCCGGCGCGAGATCGCCTTCAGGGCGAGGGCGAAATGCCGTCGACCGCGTTGAACATATCCATGGGCGATACGACAACGCGGTTGCGCAAGTGCTCCTCGCGCAAACAGAACGGGCTAAACATCGGCGGGTCCGGAGTCCCCGCTCCGTGCCATGACCCGAACCGCTCGACATAGGCTGTATCGAGCAGGAGGGTCGTTTCGTGACCATAAAGGCCCAAGCAATGCAGCGACAGCTTCGCTTCCTGCTTGCGGCCATTCCCTTCGGTGCGCTCTCGGTGGCTGTGCCGTTCGTCAATCGCGTCGAGCCGCGGATCCTCGGTCTGCCCTTTCTCCTCGCGTGGATCGCCTTCTGGGTGATCGTCACGCCGGCGTTTCTTTGGATGCTCGGGCGCATCGAGGGACACTGGTGAATTCCGCCGTCGCACTGAGCGTCATCGCGGTCATCGTGCTGGGGACGGTGATCTTCGCGGTCGGAAGCGTGCGGCGCTTTACGATGACGCCGCAGGAGTACATCGTCGGCGGGCGCGGTTTCGGTGCCGTGTTTCTCTGGGTGCTGCTGGCCGGTGAAATCTACACCAGTTTCACGTTCTTGGGCGCGGCCGGCTGGACGTATTCATTTGGCGCACCGGCCTTTTACATCATGGCCTACGGAACGTGCGGCTACATCTTCTACTACTTTCTCTTTCCCTGGATCTGGCGCATGGGCAAAGAGCACGGCCTGCTCACGCTGCCCGATTTGATCCAGGTCCGTTACCGGAGCCGCGCGCTCTCCACCATCGTCGCGATCATCGCGGTCCTCGCACTCATTCCCTACGTCACGCTGCAACTCTCGGCGCTGCAGATCTTCTTGACCGTCGCGGGAGGGCACGCGATCGACCCGGTCCTCGGCGCGTGCGTCGCATTCTTGCTCATCATCGCCTTCGTCTTCATCACCGGTCTGCGCGGCACGGCGTGGGCCAGCATCATCAAGGATGCGCTGGTGATCGGCGCATTGCTTTTTGTCGGGCTTGCGATCCCGATGCAGTTCTTCGGCTCGCCGGCGACCCTGTTCGATCAGGTCCTGCGCGCGCATCCTGAGCGCCTGATCCTCGATGGTCTCACGACGCCCAAAGGAACGCTCTGGTATGTCTCCACCGTCCTGTTGACGGGGCTTGGCTTCTTCTCGGGGCCACAGTCGATCGCTGCGATTTTCAGCGCAAAAGACGAGAACGTGCTGCGCCGCAATGCCATGCTCTTGCCGATCTATCAGCTGATCATGCTGCTGATCTTTTTCGCGGGGTTCTCGGCGCTCCTGATCGTGCCGGGCTTGAAGGGTCCCGCTGCGGATCAGTCGTTTCTCGCGGTCGTCTCGCGCTTCTATCCCGCCTGGGTGCTCGGGTTTGTGACCGGAACCGGCGCGCTCTGCGCGCTCGTGCCGTCGACCGCGCTGCTCCTCAGTTCCGCGAGCGTGGTAGCCAAGAACATCGCGGGCGACCTCTTCGGCATCGGTCTGGACGAACCCGGACGCCTGCGGATCACGCGATGGATGGTGGTCGCGATCGGGCTGCTCTCGCTCGGCCTCTGGCTCGTCTATCGCACCACCCTGGTCAATTTGCTCCTGCTCACCTACAACGGCATCTCGCAGTTCATGCCGGCCTATGCATTCGGCGCGTTCTGGAAACGCACCACGACCGCCGGGGTAACCGCCGGCATCGTCGTGGGCATCGTGCTCGCGGTGTCGCTTGCTGCACGCAAGCAAGCGCCGTTCGGACTCAATCCCGGGTTCATCGGGTTGGTCGCGAACGTGCTCGTTCTGGTCGGCGTCTCCCTGATCACGCAACCGGCCCGGGCGTTGATGTCCGAGCCGGCGCGCGAGTAATCAGCGATACGAAGGTTTAGACTGGAAACAATCCCGGCAGTAGATCGGCTTGTCGCCGCGCGGATTGAACGGCACTTCCGCGACCTGCCCGCAGTTGCTGCAAGTGGCTTGGAACATTTCGCGCGGGCGTCCACCTCGGTCGCCGCCCCCATAGTTTCCCCCACCGTTCTGCGAACGCATGGCTTTGCGCGCAGACCGGCAGTCGGGACAGCGGTTCGGTTTGTTGGCAAATCCTTTTTCTTCATAAAAGCGCTGCTCACCGGCGCTGAAGACGAACTGGCGGCCACAGTCCACGCAGCTCAACATTTCATCGGCGTACACGAACGAGTAACTCCTTTTGGCGGTCAAACTCCGAGAACGGAATCGACGATTTCTTCAAAAAAGTACAGCGGCCCAATCAGCAAATAGACGAGGTTCTCCAAGAACTTCGGTTTGGTCCCTTCGAAGCGATGACCGACCAACTGGAAGATCCATCCGACGACGAGCGCCGCAAGAGCAACCTGCCACGGCACGCGGATCGCGATCTCGTAAATGATCGCGAACATCAAGGTGGAGATCAGTGCGCCGCGGGGATCGATGAAGGCGTAGTACAGCAGCGTCGCGACGCCGGCCACGATGGCGAGGTCGACGGGCCCGAAGGCGACCAGATGCAAGATCCCCATGGTCCCGAGCAAGATCAGCGGAATGCCGACCGCGTGGCAGGCGCGATTGCGGCGGTCCGCGTGATACGCGGCGTACTCGGTAAAGAGCTCGGACTTCGTCATTGACATGGCGCCCCTCTTTGCGCGTGCCGGGTTCTGCGACCCCCGCGGCCGGAGTCCCTGCTGCCGGGGATAGCGCGGGCTGCGCAGAACGGACCCATGCATGGCAGCAACGATAACCATTCCGCAGCGGCTTGCTGACGACGTCGTATTGATTCGCCGCGACTTGCACATGCACCCCGAACTTGGCTTCCGCGAGCACCGCACCGCGGGCATCGTTGCGGACCGGCTGCGCGCGCTCGGATATGAAGTCCACGAAGGCATCGGCACGACCGGCGTCGTCGGATTGCTGCGCGGCGAACGCCCCGGCCGCACCATCATGCTGCGCGCCGACATGGATGCATTGCCGATCCTCGAGGAGCGGGACCATGCGTACCGTTCGCAAGCCGATGGAACGATGCACGCATGCGGACATGACGGGCACGTCGCCATTCTGCTCGGCGCCGCCGCGTTGATCGCCGAACGCCGCGACGAACTGGCCGGCACCCTCGCGCTGGTCTTTCAGCCGGCCGAGGAAGGCCTTGGAGGCGCGAAGGCCATGATCGATGACGGCCTGTTCGAGCGGTTCGGCATCGAGCGTGCCTACGGGC
This sequence comes from Alphaproteobacteria bacterium, assembly GCA_035523815.1. Classification (GTDB taxonomy): domain Bacteria; phylum Vulcanimicrobiota; class Vulcanimicrobiia; order Vulcanimicrobiales; family Vulcanimicrobiaceae; genus Aquilonibacter. The sequence goes on along the minus strand of DATKPZ010000112.1, from coordinate 2,432 downwards.
TTCATCTCAGTTCGAAATATCCAACCGGCGTGCTGGGCTTTTGCGAGGGGCCGATGTACGCCTCGAGCGACTCGATCGAGATCGACGTCGTCGGCGTCGGCGGTCACGGGTCCGCGCCGCACGACGCGGTCGACCCGATCTTTACGGCGGCGAGTTTCATCACCGGCGTGCAGCAGGTCGTTTCGCGCATGGTCGATCCGCTCGAGCCGGCCGTCGTCACGATCGGCGCGATCCACGGCGGCACGACGCATAACGTCATCCCGCGCACCTGCAAACTGCTCGGGACGGTTCGCGCGTTTACCGACCCCGTTCGCGCCGCAATGCCGGAACGGATCGAGCGTGTCTTGCGGGCCTGTTGCGACGCATCGGGCGCGACCTACGACTACGACTATATCTGGCGCTATCCGGTAACGGCCAACGACCCGGAGCAGACCCGGTACGCGCGGGCGCTCGCCGCGACCGTCGTCGGCGACGATCGCGTGGTCGACGCGTCGCGCCTCATGGGCGCTGAGGACTTCTCTTTTTACGCGCAGCGCGTCCCGGCGTGCTTTTACACCTTGGGGTGCAGCGGCGGACCGCAGACCAGCCATCCCCATCACTCGAGCCTGTTCGACATCGACGAAGCCGCGCTGCCGAACGGCGTTGCGATGATGGCGGCGCTCGCGTTCGACGCGGCGCGCAACGCGCCGTAGCCGCAGCCGTGGCTGCGAGCGTCCCGGAGGTCGTGCCGGAGCCGTCGCTTGCGCAGGTCCTCGAGATCATCACTCGCGCGGTGTTTCAGGCGGGCGTAAAGTGGTCGCAGATCGCGGGTCACTGGGACGCCTATCGCGTGGCCTTCGCGAACTTCGATCCGGAGCAGGTCGCGAATTTCGACAGCATCGACGCCGAGCGCATCCTCGCGCAGGACGGCGTGCTGCGGGTTCCGCGCAAAGTACAGGCGACGATCGCCAACGCTCGCGCGCTGCTCGGCGCGCAGCGTGAGTTCGGCAGCTTTCACGGCTACGTCGCGTCCTTCCCCACCTACGCCGCGCTCGCCACAGACATGAAGAAGCGTTTCGCCCATCTCGGCGACATGAACGTGTGGTACGTCCTCTTCCGCTGCGGCGAAGCAGTTCCGCGTTTCGAACCGTGGGTGAAGACCATCAAAGGCGAGCATCCCCGGATGCGCGAGATGGTCGATCTCGCGCGCAGCCAAGGACGCTCGCCCGAAATCTAGGGATTGGGCGGCGGGCTCGGGCGCTGCCGCGGCTGCGGGCGAATCAGGTACAGGCCGTAGGCAGCGTTGTAGTTGAGGTCGGGCTGCATCATGCCGTCCCAGCCCTTCGGGACGATCTCTTCCGGCGTCGCGGCTGCGACGCGCCCACAGAACAGCAACGAGAACACCATCGCCGGGTCGCCCGGCGTCAGGTCGTACCAGGTGCCGTTTTTTGCCGTGTGCGCCGTGATCGTCCACAGATGCGGCGCGGCGCCGCTCGCAAAGTACGCACGCAGTTCACCGAGCGCTTGCGTTGCAGTGTTGCGCATGTCGCCCGTGCACTCGGGGGCGGTTCGTACTTCGAATGGGTCCTTCGGCGGTGTCGACGGCAGCGTGTAGACGCGAAAACTTTCTTGCCCGGCTTGCGGCTGTCGCGGAATGGCATAGAGACCGACGGCCGGCATAAACGTGATCGGCGGCAATCCGAACACCGAGTTCTGCGGCGCGTAGAGATGACGGCTGGTCACGTCGTCCGACTGCGCGATGTGGAACGGCAGGCATCCGAAGAAGACGCGGAACAGCCCTCCGCGCGCATTCCCGCGCGGTGCGGTGCCGTTCGGCTGCGCAGCGGCATTCGATAGCTCCTGCGATGCAAGCGTTGCGCTGCTCGCGCTTCCGAAGTGCGGCGCGATCGAGAGCGCGTAGGTGCTGCCCAAGCCGTGGTACGTCACGGTTGCGTCGGTGATCGCGGGGGCAGGCATCGTCGCAGGGTAGCCTGCGGAGGTTTTAGCCGCTTCGATCTGCGCCACGTAGGCTTTTAATTCGGTCGAGAGCGTCATCGCGATCGCATGTGCGTCGGATGGGCATTGTTCGCCGTTGTTGGAAACCTCGAGCGGATCGGCCGGCGGCGACGTCGGCAACGGGGTGATCGCCGAGCGGAATCCGCCGCCCCCTCCTTCGGGCCCGCGACCCGGGCCGCCGGGTTCGCCGCCGGCGCCGATGAAGCGCCCGCCGCCGCGCGGCGCGATCGATTGCGCGAGGTGCGTGTTGCCGAGCGCGCCCGGACCAAACTTCACCGTGTAGGTAACCGAGTACGTGCGCGGTGTGAGCGGGCGCGCGACCGTCGGCACGATGCTTCCGTTTTGCGTCATGTACGGCACGGCATTGGTGTAGCCGGAGAAAATGCCGGCGTACGTTCCCGTGATATTCGACGCAGCGAAGGTCAGGGAACCCCGGT